>DASXQK010000405.1:0-5373 GCA_036493015.1 Dongiaceae bacterium
TGGGCGTCGTGGTTGGCGGTGTCGGGTTCCTTCTGCGCCGGCGCATGCCCCATGACACACCGGCGGCGAGCAAGGGCTTTCCCCTGTTCGACGCCCTGCGCAACTACCCAAAGCAGATGCTGCAGGTCGTTGGGTTGAGTCTGATCAATGCCGCTGTCTTCTACATCACCTTCGTCTATGTCATCACCTGGCTGAAGCGGGCGTCGGGCATGGGCGCTTCGACGGCGACGATCATCAACTCCGTCAACATGGCGATCATGATCTCGCTGATCATGGGCGTCGCCTGGCTCAGCGATCGCATCGGCCGCAAGCTGATCCTGACGGCGGCCGCAATCGGACTGGTGATCTTTGCCTGGCCGCTGATGGCGATGATGAAGACAGGCGACACCTCGCTCGTCTTTCTCGGGCAATTGGGCCTCGCCATCCTGATTGGCACCTATGGGGCGGTTATTCCGATTACCATGTGCGAGATATTCCCGCGCGGAGTGCGCTGCTCGGCCGTGTCGACGGCCTACAATATCTGCGTCGGCCTTGCCGGCGGTACCGCGCCTGCGGTCTGCGAATGGATGATCACCCGGACCGGCTATATGCTGTTTCCCGCGCTCTATATCATGCTGGCCGCGGCCTTCTCGGCGCTGGCGGCGCTGTCGATCCATGCCGAATCCCGCAAGGCGATATCGGATTCGGTCATTCCGCATCTGGCGAACGAGCTCGCCACATAGCGAGCCCCACGGCGAGCCATTCGCATAGCTAGTCTGCGCAACTTCGGTTTGTCGAGACGGGCAGGCGTGGCATGCTCGCTCACTGGCGGGCAATCGAGGGAGCGAGAACGATGAGCAAGGGGCTGGACGCGCTGCTGGATACCTTGGCCGAATATCCGGGGCTGGCCGATACGGCCTGTCGCTCGCTGCCGCGCGAAGCCTATACCTCGCCGGAACTCCACGCGCTCGAGATCAAGACCATCTTCGAAAAATCCTGGCTCTGCGTCGGCCGCGCGGAATACGTGCCCAATGCCGGCGACTATTACACCATCGACGTGATGGGCGAGCCCGTCATCATTGTTCGCGGCAAGGATGGCGAGGTGCGCGCGCTGAATTCCGTCTGCCGGCATCGCGCCATGCCGGTGGCCCAGGGCAAGGGCAATACCGGACGCTTCATCTGTCCCTATCACGCCTGGACCTATGCTCTCGACGGCCGGCTGATCGGCGCACCCCATATGGAGCAGAGCCAGGTCTTCGACAAGGAAACCTGCCGGCTGCCGCCATACCGGCTGGAAAGCTGGATGGATTTCCTCTTCGTCAATCTCGACGATGACGCCGCACCGCTGCAGCCCGTCATGGCCTCGATGGACAAGGCGGTCGCCAACTACCGCATCGGCGAGCAGACGGAGATCTTCCACTACGAAACCGAATGGGCCGGAAACTGGAAGCTCTCGGCCGAGAATTCCATGGAGTACTACCACCACATCGCGCTCCACGCGACGACGGTGGGCGTGCAGATGCCCGCGCGCGGCACCTACATTCCCCCCAATCCGGCGACCGATGAGACCTTCACCCATGAGCGCTGCAAGATGGGCGACGAGTTCATCGGCGGCGCTTCGCATCCCATGAATCCCAAGGGCGACCTGCGCGGCCTGACGCAGGAGGAGCTGACCACCGGTTATATGGTCTATGTCTTTCCCGCCTTCACCATGGCCATGCGCGCCGGAACCAATAACTGGCTTTCCTTCCGCCCGGATGGGCCGGAACGCACGAAGATCCTGGGCGGCTATCTGATGTGGAAAGACGTGGTGGCTTCCGATCCCGGGCTGGGCGAGGCGCGGCGCGACATGATCGCCAAGGTCAATGAAGAGGATTCACTGGCGACCAGCGAGCTGGCCAAGGCCATGCGCTCGCGCAAGACGGGGCGCGGAGCGCTCTCGCATTTCGAAGGCACGGTTGCGCAGTTCTACAAATACCTCGCCCGCACGCTTGCCGCCGACCGGTTGACCAGGACGGAGCCGCGCAAACTGCGCGCCTGAGGCGTCCCCTTAGTCGTCCTCGGTTTCGGCCTCGATGCGATGCATATCGGCATCGCTGAAGCCGAAATGATGGCCGATCTCGTGCACCAGCACATGGCGCACGATGTCGAACAGGGAATTGCCGGTCTCGCACCAGTAATCCAGCAGCGGCCGGCGATAGAGAAAGATCATGTCGTTGGCCTGGCGCACCAGCCCGGTGCCGTGATGGGGTATGGCGATGCCGCGATAGAGGCCCAGCAGGTCGAAGGGCGATTCCAGCCCCATGCGCTGTTCAGTCTCCGCGTCGGGGAAATCCTCGACGCTGAAGACGACGTTGGCCACATGCTTGCGCAGCTCTTCGGGGATGGTGGCAAAGGCCTCATTGGCCATCCGCTCGATATCCTCGATCGTCGGCGAAAGATTCTTGGGATCGTGGCGCGCCATGACGCATTAGACGATAGTGAGCGAAACGCTCTTTGCAAGGGAGAGACGCCATGGTTGCGAAATTGACGACGAGCGAGCGCGAGGCGGCGCTGAAGGAACTGGGCGAATGGAAAGCGGCGCGCAATGGCGAGGCCATCCAGCGCTCCTTCAAGTTCAAGAACTTCAGCGAGGCTTGGGGATTCATGGCGCGTGTGGCGCTGCTGGCGGAAAGCCAGGACCATCACCCCGAATGGTTCAACGTCTATAATAAGGTTGATATCACGCTATCGACCCATGACTGCGGCGGGCTATCCGCCCGCGATGTGAAGCTGGCAAAGTCGATCGACGCGCTGGGGTGACGAGGGGAGCAAACGCTCCCATCGCTATTTAGGTGCCAGACGCAGCGCGCCGTCGAGACGGATCACCTCGCCATTCATCAGCGTGTTCTCGACGAGGTGCAGGGCCAGCCGCGAAAACTCATGGGCATGGCCGAGGCGCGAGGGAAACGGCACGGAATCGCCCAGGCTCTTTTGGATATCCGGCGGTAGGTTCAGCATCATCGGGGTTGCGATCAGGCCGGGCGCGATGGCGAGCACGCGGATGCCGCTGCGCGCCAGATCGCGGGCGACCGGCAGCGTCAAGCCGACGATGCCGGCTTTGGACGCCGCATAGGCCGCCTGGCCGATCTGGCCTTCATAGGCGGCGACCGAGCTGGTGGAAATGATCACGCCGCGCTCGCCATCGGCCAGCGGCTCCAGCTTCGCCATCTCGGCCGCGGCCAGGCGCATCATGTTGAAGGTGCCGATCAGGTTGACCTCGATCACCCTGGCGAACTTTTCCAGGGGCAGCGGCCCGTCCTTGCCGATCACGCGCCCGGGAATGAGGATGCCGGCGACATTGATCAGGATGCGCGAGGGTCCGATCCCCTTTGTCGCGGCAGCAACGGCGGCTTCCGCGCTGGCCGCCTTCGATACATCGCATTCGATGGCGACGCCGCCGATCTCCTTGGCAACACCCTCGGCGCCGGCCTTGTTGACGTCGAGTACAGCCACCTTCGCGCCAGCTTTGGCTAAATGGCGCGCCACATCCGCGCCGATGCCCGAGCCTGCCCCGGTGACGACGGCCGATTGACCCTTCACATCCATGATCTGTTCCCCTGATCTAAAATGCGGCGGTTTCTTAGCAGCTAGCCCGCATTTCTCACAGGGTCTTGCGAAGCGCGGGAGGCCGGACCACATTTCCCGCCATGGCCGGCCAGGAACTGACCATCTTCCAGCGCGACAAGATGCACCGTGACCAGCGGCGCGTCGAAGAGGGCTTCTGGCGCAAGGTGCGGCGCCATGCCGGCCGGCTGCCGTTCATGGACCAGCTTCTCGCCGCCTATTTCTGTGCCATCGATCCCAAAACGCCGCTGCAGGCCAAGGCGATCCTGTTCGGCGCCATCGCCTATTTCATCCTGCCCTTCGATGTGATTCCCGATTTCATCGCCGGGCTTGGCTATACCGACGATGCCGCGGTGCTGGCGGCTGCCGTGCGCAGCATATTTCCCCATATCAAGGACGATCATCGCAGCCGCGCGAAGGATGCGATGAAAAGGCTCGGCGGGCACTAGCGTCGCCCGATTCAGCGCCCCGTCGTCGCCGGCACCGGAACGGGCTGCACCGCCGCAGCCAGGGCTGCTTCCCTGCGATTGAGCACGGCCTCGCGCCGGGCGATGTAGAACGAGGCGGCGGCAATGATGCCCGAGCCGATCCAGGTATAGCGGTCGGGAATTTCGCTGAAGGCGAAATAGCCGATGGCCGCGGCGAACAGCATCCGGCCATAGTCGAAGGGCAGCACGGCGGAAGCATCCGCGATGCGGAAGGCCCGCACCCAGCAAAGATGGCCGATGGTGCCGAACAGGCCGCTTGCCACCAGATAGGGCCAGACCGACCAGGCCGGCCATTGCCAGACGAACAGCGCCGGCACCAGCGACATGGGCGTCATCAGAAGAACCATGTATGTGACGATCGCGCTGCTGGATTCCGTGCGCGACAGGCGCTTGACGATCAGGGTGACGGCGGCGTTCAGCACCGATGAGCCGACGGCAAGCACGACGCCCAGGCTCAATCCCACCGCTTCCGGCCGGGCGATGATCAAGACGCCGACGAAGCCAATGATGGTTGCCGTCCAGCGACGCCCACGCACCGTCTCATGCAAAAATACGGCAGCACCCACCGTCGCGAATAACGGGGCGGTGAAGCTGAGCGCCACGGCTTGACCCAAGGGCAGCAAGGAGAGCGCCGTGAACCAGCAAAGCATGGAGATCAGGCCCAGCGTGGTGCGGAAGGTGTAGAGCTTGAGCCGGGCCGTCCTGAGGCCACCCATCCCGGCGCGGAATAGCCAGGGGAGCATGAAGGAGAGGCCGAACAGGCTGCGGAAGAAGGCGATTTCGAAGGGGTGAAGGAAATCCGAGAGATAGCGTATCTCGGCATTCAGGCAGGAAAAGAAAAAGCCGGAATTCAGCATCCAGAAGATGGCCTGGAGCGGCTGGCTGAGACGAGTATGGATGGCGAGCGCTTTCATGCCCCCGCGTCGAACCCCCGGAATTCAAGCTGAAGCCTAGACGGTTCACTACAAAGCCACCATCGCGCGCGAACGCCGGGCAGGGCTGCGGAAGGCGCTTGCCAGCGGCGCATCGCCCCTGTTTGATCCGTGCTTCGACCGCCCGAAAAAGACGCCGCGATGACCGATCAGGAACCCCTCTGGAAGCCCGGCGCCGATCGCATCGCCGCCAGCAATCTGGCGCGATTTTGCCGCGAGGTCGGCCAACCGGTGGACATGGCGGCCCTCCATGCATGGTCGATCGCCGAGCCCGAAGCCTTCTGGCGCGCCATCTGGTCCTTCGCCGGCGTCATTGGCGACGGTCCGGGAAAAATCGGCATCGAGAATCCGGGTAAGATGCCGGGCGC
>DASXQK010000406.1:0-10622 GCA_036493015.1 Dongiaceae bacterium
TAACAGCCGCGTCGGCCAGAAGACCGACTATGACCGCCTGACCATGCAGGTCGAAACCAACGGCGCCGTCACGCCGGAAGATGCCGTGGCGCTGGCCGCGCGCATCCTGCAGGACCAGTTGCAGCTCTTCATCAATTTCGAAGAGCCCTCGCTCGCCCAGGAAGAGTCCAAGACCGCGGAGCCGCCGTTCAACAAGAACCTGCTGCGCAAGGTGGACGAGCTGGAACTGTCGGTGCGTTCGGCGAACTGCCTGAAGAACGACAACATCGTCTATATCGGCGATCTGGTGCAGAAGACCGAGCCGGAAATGCTGCGCACGCCGAACTTCGGCCGCAAGTCGCTGAACGAAATCAAGGAAGTGCTGGCCCAGATGGGGCTGCATCTCGGGATGGAAATCCAGGGCTGGCCGCCGGAGAATATCGAGGAGTTGGCCAAGCGCCTCGACGAGCCGTACTGATCGGCTGCTTAGCTGAACGTTCGACCGGGCCATGGTGGCCCGCCCCGGCCTACACGGCATCCCCTGATCGGCGGATGCGCGCGGGACCGGGAAGCGCAATCGGCCTGAGGTGAATACCGCGGCCGGAATTGAAGGAGATCGACGATGCGTCATGGAATGAGCGGCCGGAAACTCAACCGCACCTCCAGCCACCGCAAGGCCCTGTTTTCCAGCATGGCGGCGGCACTCATCAAGCATGAGCAGATCAAGACGACCTTGCCCAAAGCCAAGGATCTGCGCCCCGTCGTCGAAAAGCTGGTCACGCTGGGCAAGCGTGGCGGCCTTCATGCCCGCCGCCAGCTGATCTCCATGCTCCAGGACGAGGGCCTGGCAGCCAAGGTCATCGGACCGCTGGCCGAGCGCTACAAGACCCGCAAGGGCGGCTATACCCGCGTATTGAAGGCGGGCTTTCGCTATGGCGATGCAGCACCCATGGCGATCATCGAGTTCGTCGACCGCGACGTCGCTGCCAAGGGCCAGGATTCCGGTCCGGTCGTGGCACAGACGGCCGCCGACGAGGCCCCTGCCGAAACCGCCTGATCGGGCGCACTCCTTCGCTCATGGGCTTTGTGAGACCCATCGCATTTGTGCTGCTGGCGGCGTTGTCCGTTCTTTGGGGCAACCCCGGCGCCGCGCAGACGGTGCCCAGCACCCGCAGCCAGCTCACCTACAGTTTCGCCCCCATCGTCAAGCAAGTGGCGCCGGCGGTGGTGAATATCTATACGCGCCGAGTGGTCGAGACCCGCGCCTCGCCATTCATGAACGATCCGTTCTTCCAGCAGTTCTTCGGTCCCGATTCCAATTTCGGCGTGCCGCAGCAGCGGGTGCAGAGTTCGCTCGGCTCCGGCGTGGTCCTGCGCGCCGACGGGCTGATCGTGACCAACAACCACGTCGTCAAGGATAGCGACCAGATCACCGTCGTCCTGAACGACAAGCGCGAATTCCCGGCGAAAGTACTGTTGGCCGACGAGCGTATCGACCTCGCCCTTCTGAAGATCGATGTTGGTTCGGCGCATCTGCCGACCCTGGCATTGGCGGACTCAGACGAATTGCAGGTGGGCGATCTGGTGCTCGCCATCGGCGATCCCTTCGGCGTCGGCCAGACGGTCACCAGCGGCATCATCTCGGCGCTGGCGCGCACCCAGGTCGGCATCGGCGATTACGGCTTCTTCATCCAGACCGATGCGGCGATCAACCCGGGCAATAGCGGCGGGGCCCTGGTGACCATGGATGGCAAGCTTGCCGGCATCAACACGGCGATCTATTCGCGCTCGGGCGGGTCAGTGGGGATCGGCTTTGCCATTCCGGCCAATATGGTCCAGGCGTTCCTCGCGGCCCAGGGCGGTGGCGGACATATCAACCGCCCCTGGATCGGCGTCAGCGGTCAGGGCGTTAGTTCCGACATGGCGGAAGCGTTGGGGCTTGACCATCCGACCGGCATCGTCGTCAGCCAACTCTATCCCGGTGGGCCGGGAGCCATCGCCGGGCTGAAGCAGGGCGATGTGATCCTCGCCATCAACGGCAAGACGATCGACGATCCCGGCAGCCTGCGCTTTCGCCTCGCCACCATTCCCATCGGCAGCCAGGCGACGCTGACCATCCAACGCAACCATCAGCATACGGATTTGCCGATTCATCTGGTGGAAGCACCGGAAAACCCGCCGGCGGATAAAATCCTGCTCAAGGGTCAGCAGCCATTGGCCGGCGCAACGGTCGCGAACCTGTCGCCGGCGCTGGCCGACCAGCTGCAGCTTGATAGCGACTGGCGTGGCGTCGTCATCGTCGAGATCAAGCGCGGCACCACGGCCTTCCGCTTCGGTCTTGCGCCCGCCGACATCATCACCGCCGTCAACGGCCAGCCGGTGGGCACGGTGGGCGAATTGCAGACCGCTCTTTCCAGTGCCGACCATTGGGAGATCAGCCTGAAACGCGACGGCCAGATCAAGACCCTGCGGATCCAATAGGCGGGGGCCGGCCGCCCTGACCGAACTATTCGAATCCTTGACGCCCCGGCCGCTGGCCGACCGGCTTCGCCCGGCCCGGCTGGAGGATATTGTCGGCCAGCAGCATCTGCTGGCGCCGGATGCACCCATCGGCCGAATGCTGGCTGCGGGCCGGCTTTCTTCCATGATCCTCTGGGGCCCGCCGGGCTGCGGCAAGACCACGCTGGCCCGCCTGCTGGCCGATCACACCAACCTGCATTTTGAGCCGCTCTCCGCCGTATTTTCCGGCGTGGCCGATCTGCGCAAGATATTCGAGGCGGCCAAGGGGCGGCGCGCGGCAGGCCAGGGCACGCTACTGTTCGTCGACGAAATCCACCGCTTCAACCGCGCCCAGCAGGACGGATTCTTGCCGTATGTGGAGAACGGCACCGTCATCCTGGTCGGCGCCACCACGGAAAACCCGTCCTTCGAGCTGAACGGCGCCTTGCTCTCGCGCTGCCAGGTCTTCGTGCTCAACCGGCTGGACGATGCGGCCATGGAGCAGCTCATCTCGCGGGCCGAGGCTTCCGAGGGCCGGTCCCTGCCGCTGGACGCCGATGCCAGGCGCGCGCTACGGGCCATGGCCGATGGCGACGGGCGCTATCTGCTCAACATGGTGGAAGAGCTCTACGCCCTGCCGCCGGGCCAGGCGCTCGACAATGCCGGGCTGGCCGCCGCAGTGCAGCGGCGCGTGCCGCTCTACGACAAGGCCCAGGAAGGCCATTACAACCTCATCAGCGCCCTGCACAAGTCGCTGCGCGGTTCCGATACCGATGCCGCGCTCTATTGGCTCGCGCGCATGCTGGCGGGCGGCGAAGACCCGCGCTTCATCGCTCGGCGCCTGACGCGCTTTGCCGTCGAAGATATTGGCCTTGCCGAGCCCAACGCCCTGCTGCAGGCGATTGCCGCATGGGAGACCTATGAGCGCCTGGGAACGCCGGAGGGCGAGCTGGCCTTGGCGCAATGCGTGATTTTCTTGGGCACGGCACCCAAATCGAACGCGGCCTATACCGCGTTTTCCGCCGCAAAGAGTGCCGCCGACCAAACCGGCTCGCTGATGCCGCCCAAACATATCCTCAACGCGCCGACGCGGCTGATGAAGGATCTGGGCTATGGCAAGGGCTATGCCTATGACCACAACGCGCCCGATGCCTTCTCCGGCCAGAACTATTTTCCCGACGGCATGGCGCGACAGGAATTCTATCGCCCTGCCGAACGCGGCTTCGAACGCGAGATCCGCAAGCGCCTCGAATACTGGACGAAGCTGCGCGCCGAGCGCCAGGACGAATGATCTGCGCGCTTCGCATGGCTCGGCTGCCCATCATGCCGGGGTGGATGTTGTGGCATGGGCGTATTGTCACTACGGTTCCGCTTTCCCGCCGTGGGCAAAAGGGACAGTAATGATGCGCGATTACCTTTCGCCTGAACGCCAGCATGTGGCGCTGCTCACCATCGCCGCCCAGCGCGATTTCTGCCTGCCCAACGCGCCGGCCAAGGTCGGCGGATCGATGGCCGCAGTGCCCTCGATGGTGCGGCTGGTGGAAGGCTTCCGCCAGCGCGGCCGGCCCATCGTTCATGTGGTGCGACTCTATCGCTGCGACGGCTCCAATGTCGAACTCTGCAACCGCGCCTCGATCGAAGAGGGCCAGCGGATCGTGATGCCTGGCACCCTGGGTGCCGAGCTGGTGGACGGGCTGAAGCCCGACCAGCAGCAGCGGCTGGATGCGAGCCAGCTTCTCGACGGCAAATTGCAGGAGCTCGGCCGCCAGGAATGGGTCATGTACAAGCCGCGCTGGAGCGCCTTTTACCAGACCCAGCTGGAGGACCATCTGCGCGCGCTTGGCGTCAGCACTCTGGTCATTTCCGGCTGCAATTTCCCCAACGGTCCGCTTGCCACCGTCTATGCCGCCAGCAGCCGCGATTTCCGCATCGTGGTAGCGACCGATGCCGTGTCGGGTGGGAACGAGTCCACGCTGGCCGAACTTGGCCGCATCGGCGTCTATCTGATGACCAGCGATCAGTGCCTGGCCTGGCTGGCCCGCGACACCCACGTCGCCGCGGCGTGAGCCGCATCGCCCTGCCGATTTCTAGTTTTTGTTCACGCCCATGAGCGCCGTCGCCTCGATCGCGATCGAGCCGGCCGAGGCCAACATCCGCCTCGACCGCTGGTTCAAGCGTCATTTCCCTGCCTTGCCTCATGGCCGGCTGGAGAAGCTGCTGCGCACCGGCCAGGTCCGGGTCGACGGCAAGCGGGCCAAGGCCAATTTCCGCCTGGCGGCCGGCCAAGTGGTACGCGTACCGCCACTGGATGCTGCGCCCGCTCCAGCCGCTGCAGCCAAGGCCCCGGCACGGCCGCGGCCGGCCGAAGACCGGATGGCGGCGGAGCTTTTGCAGCGCGTCCTCTATCGCGACCGCGATGCGTTGGTGATCGACAAGCCGGCGGGGCTTGCCGTCCAGGGCGGTACATCGACCGATCTGCATCTTGATGGCTTGCTCGATGTGCTGCGCTTCGATGCCGGCGAACGCCCGCGTCTGGTTCATCGCCTGGACAAGGATACCAGCGGCGTCCTCGTGCTGGCCCGCAATGCCGCATCCGCGGCGCGCCTGGCCGAGGCGTTTCGCCTGAAGGAGACGCGCAAGATCTATTGGGCCGCTGTCGTCGGCGTGCCAAAACTTCGCCACGGTCGCATCGACCTGGCGCTCTCCAAACAGGGCAGCGGCCATGGCGAAAAGGTGCAGCCCGACGAGGAGGGCCAGCGCGCCGTCACCTATTACAGCCAGGTCGAGCATGCCGGCCGCAGCATGGCCTGGCTGGCGCTGATGCCGATCACCGGGCGCACCCATCAGCTGCGCGCCCATTGCGTGGCGCTAGGCACGCCGATCCTGGGCGACGGAAAATATGGCGCGCAGGCCGCCTTCATTCCCGGCAGCGACCTGCCGCGCCAACTTCATTTGCATGCCCGCAGCATTCGCCTGCCGAAACCGGGCGGCGGCGCGATTGCAGCCCAGGCGCCGCTGCCCGACCATATGCGCAAAACATGGCAGTTCTTCGGCTTTGATCCTGATCCGGTGCCGGAGCCGCTGGCCGATGCGGAGCCCTGAATACCGGACCTTCTGCCTCGGCACCGCAAGCAATTGAAATAAATTCGACATTAACCACTGGGCGCCTGGCATTGCACTCGCCACAGAGGGCTTGCGCGCCGGGGAAGCGCAACGGATCATTGCACCGCCGGGGGGACTCACCGGCCATACCATCGTTCCATGGAGGCTGACCATGCGCTTGCGCACCATCCTGATCGCCATCGTCGTGGTCCTGGTGGCGCTTGTCGCCACGGCCGTCGGCGTCCTGATGTCCATCGATTACAACCAGTACAAGCCGCTGATCGCGGCCCAGGTTAAGGCGGCAACCGGACGCGACCTTTCCATCGGCGGGAATTTCAAGCTCGGCATTTCGCTGTCGCCGACGCTTGCGGTGGACAATGTCAGCCTGTCGAACATGCCCGGCGGCACGCGCCCGGTCATGATTAACCTGAACAAGCTGGAGGTGCAGGTCGAGCTGATCCCGCTGCTCTCGCGCAAGATCAAGGTCAATCGCGTCATCCTGGATGGCGCGGACATCCTGCTGGAGACCGACAAGCAGGGTAAGGGCAACTGGGTGTTCGAGGTGCCGGGCGCCAATACAACCGCGGCCACCACCACGACGATAACAGCGCCCGCGCCGGCAGAGGGCGGCGGCATGGCATTGCCGGAAGTCGATACCGTGCAGATCCGCAACTCGACGGTGACGTATCACGACGGCGTTGCCGGCACGACGCGCACCTTCAAGATCGACAAGCTGGACGCCCAGACGACCGGCGGCAGCCTTTCGATCGATCTCGCAGCCCTGATCGGTCAGGCGCCGCTGAATGTGAAGGGTACGCTGGGTGCGCCGGCACTTCTTGCCGGCGGCGCGCCTTATCCGCTGGATCTGGTGCTTTCCAGCGGCAATGCCTCGGCGAGCGTCAAGGGCGCCATCGGTGATGTCACCAAGATGAAGGGCCTCGCGGTCGATGTGACGGCCAAGGGGAATTCGCTGGCCGATCTCAGCGGGCTTGCCGGCTCACCGCTGCCGAAACTTGGCCCCTACAATTTCGCCGGCGGCTTCGTGAACATCGAGGGCGGCTACAAGATCAACAAGCTGCAATTCACCATGGGCGGCTCCAGCATGACCGGCGATGTCTCGCTGGCGCTGAACGGCAAGCGACCGAAAGTCGTGGGCAATCTCGCCGCCGCCAAAATCGATCTCAAGGATTTCGGCGTGACGCCGCCCCCGGCTGGCGCTGGCGGCGGATCGGGTGGCAGTGCGGCCGGCGGCGATGGCCGTCTGTTTTCCAACGATCCCCTGCCGTTCGCGAGCCTGAATGCGGTGGATGCCGAGATCACTTTCACCGCCCAGCAGATGATCAAGGCGCCGGTGACGATGGATAACGTCAAGCTGGTGCTGTCGCTGGCCGCGGGCAGGCTGCAGATCAAGCCCTTCACGGCCGGCATTGCCGGCGGCACGCTGAACCTGGCCGCGACCATCGATGGCGGCAAGAACCCGGCACCCGTCGCCTTCGACATCGTCTCCAACCAGATCGAGGCCGGCAGCCTGATGCAGGTGCTGGCGGGCAGCAGCGTGCTCAGCGGCGGGCGGGTCAATATGAAGATGGCGGTGACCGGCGCGGGCAATTCGGTGCGCGCCATCATGGCGGGGCTCAGCGGCAAGCTGGACGCCACCATGGGGGCCGGCAACATCAATAACGGCTTCGCCAAACTGATGCTGGCCGATCTGTTCAAGCTGCTTTCCTTCGGCGGCGGCGGCGACAGCTCGAACCTGAAATGCGTTGTCATCCGCTATGACATCAATCGTGGTCTGGCAACCACGCGCCAGCTGGCGGTGGAGACCAGCGGCGCCACGATCATCGGCAAGGGCACCATCAATTTGGCGACCGAGGGGCTCGACATGCATCTGGTGCCCTATGCCACCTCCGCCAACCTGACCAACCTCGCCATCCCCATGATGGTGGGTGGCACTATGGCCAATCCCAGCGTGGCGCCCGATCCGGTGGCGATGGCAACCGGCACCCTCAACACCGTGATCGGTGTGCCGGCTTCGGCCCTGGGTGCGCTGGGCAGCGTGGTGGGCATCGGCGGCAATACCAACACCACCTCGGCCGATACCAGCTCGGGCTGCGGTTCTTCGGCGGCGGCCGCGAAACCGGCGAACACCAAGCCCGCGACCGGCGGCACGACGACAGGTGGGGGCAGTACGGGCGGGGGCGGCATCCTGCCCGATGTTGGTGGCGCGCTGAAGAGCATCCTGCCCTGAACCAGGGGCCGCGGCGTTTCTACAAGGAAGCCACCATTCGCCCGGCGGATGGTGGCTTCCTCGTCTATCTCGACCAGCGCGGGCTGAACACGCCGGCCAAGCTGCCCTTGAAGCTTCCCACCGAAGGTCTTGCCCAGGCGATCGCCGAGGAATGGGCCAAACAGGGCGATCATATCAAGCCGGCAACCATGCCGCTGACCCAGCTTGCCAACACTGCCATCGACCGGGTGGCGGGCAATCCGGCGCCGGCGATCCAGGAGCTTCTCGCCTATGCGGGCGCGGACCTGCTTTGCTATCGGGCAGGGGAACCAGCGGCCTTGGTGGAGCGCCAGCAAAAGCTCTGGCAGCCCTTGCTGGATTGGCTGGCACTGCGCCATGACGCGCCGCTGGCGGTCCATGCCGGCGTCATCCACAAGCCGCAACCCGAACCCTCCGTCACCGCCCTCAGGCGCCACTTGGGCCGCCTCTCACACTTCGACCTGGCGGGGCTTGCAGCCGTCACCCAGCTTGCCGGCTCGCTGGTGATCGCACTGGCACTGCATGAGGGCCGGCTCAGCGCTGAAGAGGCATTCGATCTGGCGGAGCTGGATGCCAGCTTCCAGATCGAGCGTTGGGGCGAAGATGCGGAAGCTGCTGACCGCCGCCATGGCCTGCGCCAGGAACTGCACGACATCCGGCGGTTTCTGCGGCTTTTGACCGTTTAACAGGGGCGGCGCGCGCCGCTGGCGCGGCCCGGTTGTATTTGCTATTGCGAAGGCGGCGCTGGAGATCCAGTGGGGGCGGGTATGCGCGAAATTCTACGACAGCTCGAACTGAAGCGGGCGGCGGCCCGGGCCGGTGGCGGCCAGCGACGGGCGGATGCCCAGCATGCCAAGGGGCGGCTGACGGCGCGCGAGCGCATCGATCTGCTGACCGACGCCGGCTCCTTCGAAGAATGGGACATGTTCGTCGAGCACCGGAGCAGCGACTTCGGGATGAGCGAGCAGAAGATTCCGGGCGATGGCGTGGTCACTGGCCACGGCACGGTGAACGGTCGCCTGATTTTCGTCTTCAGTCAGGATTTTACCGTCTTCGGCGGGTCGCTGAGCGAGGCCCATGCCGAAAAGATCTGCAAGATCATGGATCAGGCGATGAAGGTGGGGGCACCCGTCATTGGCCTGAACGATTCCGGCGGGGCGCGCATCCAGGAGGGCGTGGCCTCGCTGGCAGGCTACGCCGAGGTCTTCCAACGCAACATCCTTGCCTCCGGCGTGGTGCCGCAGATCTCGCTGATCATGGGCCCCTGCGCCGGTGGTGCAGTCTATTCGCCGGCCATGACCGACTTTATTTTCATGGTCAAGGACAGCTCCTACATGTTCGTCACCGGCCCCGATGTGGTGCGCACGGTAACCCATGAGAACGTCACCCATGAACAGCTGGGCGGTGCGGTGACCCACTCCCAGCGCTCGGGTGTCGCCGACCTTGCCTTCGAGAACGACGTCGATGCCCTGCTGCAGCTTCGCCGCTTTATCGATTTCCTGCCCGTGTCCAACCGCGAAGCGCCGCCGCGCCGGCCCACTGCCGATCCAGCCGAGCGCATCGAGATGTCGCTGGACACATTGGTGCCGGCCAATCCCAACAAGCCCTACGACATGAAGGAGTTGATCCAGAAGGTCGTCGACGAGGGCGATTTCTTCGAGCTTCAGCCCGACTATGCCCGCAACATGCTGACGGGCTTTGGGCGGCTGCAGGGCACGACGGTTGGCATCGTTGCCAACCAGCCCATGGTACTGGCCGGCTGCCTCGATATCGATTCCTCGCGCAAGGCGGCGCGTTTCGTGCGCTTCTGCGATTGCTTCAACATTCCCATCGTCACCTTCGTGGATGTGCCGGGGTTCCTGCCCGGCACGGCGCAGGAATTCAACGCCATCATCAAGCATGGTGCCAAACTGCTGTTCGCCTTTGGGGAAGCGACCGTGCCCAAGGTCACCGTCATCACCCGCAAGGCCTAGGGCGGGGCCTATGACGTGATGAGCTCCAAGCATTTGCGCGGCGATGTGAACTATGCCTGGCCGACGGCCGAGATCGCGGTGATGGGGCCGAAGGGGGCGGTGGAGATCATCTTCCGCGCCGATATCGGCGATGCCGCAAAGATCGCCCAGCGCACCGAGGAGTATCGGGCCAAATTCGCCACGCCCTTCGTGGCCGGCGCGCGCGGCTTCATTGACGACGTGATCATGCCACACTCCACCCGCCGGCGGATCTGCCGCAGCCTCGCCATGCTGCGCGGCAAGAAGCTCGATAACCCATGGAAAAAACACGATAATATCCCACTTTGATCGGTGCGGCGGAACAGGGGCGAATGAGCAAGAAGTCGAGCAAGACGAAGCCTGCGGCGACCGACGCGGAGACGCCGGCGAAGCCATCCGCCAAGCCGCCTTTCGCCAAGATTTTGATCGCCAATCGCGGCGAGATCGCCTGCCGCGTCATCCGCACGGCGCGCGTGATGGGAATCAGGACCGTGGCCGTCTATTCCGAAGCCGATGCCGATGCCGCCCATGTGCGCGAGGCCGATGAGGCCTATCCGATCGGGCCGGCACCCTCAGCCAAGAGCTATCTCTCGATCGACAACATTCTGGCGGCGATCAAGGCGAGCGGTGCCGAGGCCGTGCATCCGGGCTACGGCTTCCTGTCGGAAAACCGCGCCTTCGCCGCCGCACTGGAAAAAGCCGGCGTCGTCTTCATCGGCCCGCCGCCCGCGGCCATCGCCGCCATGGGCGACAAGATCGAATCCAAGAAGCTGGCCCAGAAGGCC
>DASXQK010000407.1:0-15264 GCA_036493015.1 Dongiaceae bacterium
CGCGCTGGTGAAACACCGCCGGTTTCAGCAGGGTCTCTGGCGGTTATTCGCGGCCTCGCGGCCCGTCGCGGAACTGGCTCACCCCTCGACCCTGATCTGCCGCTGCGAAGAGCGCAATATGAGCGAGATCGGCGATGGCTTTGCCCAAGGCTCGCAAGGCCAAGCTGCGCAGGGCTTGGGTGGTCTCAAGCGCCTGACCCGCGCCGGCATGGGCCGCTGCCAGGGCCGCTATTGCGGACCGGTGCTGGCGGCGCTGTCGAACGATCAGGAGTTAATGCTGGGCGAGGCCGCGTTCTGGGCGCCGCGCCCACCCCTCAAGCCGATCGCGATCGCCGATATCGCCGCGGGCGGCGGCTGACGGCAACCTCCACTAGGGGCGTGAAATCCAGCCGCGCTGGATGGCCAGAACGCGGCCGGGGCCATGCACCGCCGCAAACAGCAGGCCGGCGATAAAGGTGAAGTGATCGACAAAGAACCCGAACTCCGCCTGGCTCGCCTTCCAGTGCGAAGGGCCGTGAAAGGCGAAGGCAAGAAACAGCACATAGGCCGCGGCGACAAGGGCGGCTTCCGAGAAATAGGCGCCGCTCAATAGACAGGCGACCAGTGCCAGTTCCAGCAATGCTGCGAGCCAGGCAAGAACCGTGGCGACGGGAAAGCCCGCCGCCGCGATGTAGCCCGCCGTCCCATTGATATCCATCAGCTTGAAGCTGACGGCCATGATGAAAACGGCGGCGAAGATAAGTCGGCCCACGAGGATTGCGGCCGTAGCCCAGCCCGCTCGCGTTATATCTGCTGTCATGATTTTCTCCCGCGGCTCGATTCGCTGGAATTATATATCGGCGGTGGGCGAAAGAGAGAGGCGCGGCGCATGCCTCAATGAATCAGGCTTCAGTGAATGTAGATGTCCACCACCCGGTTACGCGCATCGGCGACGCCGTTATAGGTGCCGACAATCTGCTTCACCTCGCCGGTCCAGGCGGTATCCACGCGCGCGGCGGGAATTTTGCCGAGCGAGATCAAATCGTCGCGCACGGCCGCAGCACGCTTCTGCGAGAGCTTCATGTTGTAATCGGCGCTGCCGCTCGCATCGGTGCGCCCGACCACCGTCACCAGGGCATTCGGGTTGCTGTCGACCACGCTGGAGACATCCTCGATGGCGCGCTGCCCCGCCGGATTGATCTCATAGGAACCCGGCGCGAAGGTGACTTGATAGACGCTCGGCTGGGCCGAGGCAGGGGGTGGCGGCGGAGGCGGCGGCGTATTCACCGTCTGGCGTCCCGGCATCGTACAGGCCGCCATCAGCAGCAGAGCGGCGACGCCGCACGCGCGAGTCAAATTGTACGGCAAATGCTTGAAAAACCCCGACATTATGGCCCTCCGACTGAGAATAAAATAGCTGACGCGCGGCTGTAACCCTGCCCCGCCTAACTTAATGAACGCGCCCAGACCCTTTTGGTTCATAGAGGCATTTGGATCGCGAGCCGAGGACTAACCCAGACGCGCCGGGTAGGATGTGCGCGGGTTCGAAATAGGGGGTTTCAATGGCCATGTCGCCGCCGCGCCTTCTGCCCCTGGCGAAGGAATCGGAGACTTTTGCCGGCGTCAGCTATCGCATCGATGGCGAGCTGGTGCCGGTCTTGACCGTCGATGTATCGAACGACCAGCCGGTCTTCTTCGAGCATCACATCCTGCTGTGGAAACATCCCAGCGTGGATATCCGCCTTCGGCCGATGAAGGGCGCCCTCAAGCGCATGGTCGCCGGCATGCAGGTCTTCGTGACTGAAGCGGCGGGCAGCGGCCAGATCGCCTTCTCGCGCGACGGCGCCGGCCATATCTTCGCGCTCCATCTCTCCCGCGGGCAGGAGGTGCATGTGCGCGAGCATCAGTTCCTCACGCGCCATACCGACTACACCTTCGAGCGGGTGAAGGGTCTCGGCACCATGCTGTTCGGCGGTACCGGCTTCTTTATCGACCGCTTCACCGCGCGCGACAACGACGCGATCCTCTGGCTACATGGCTATGGCAATGTGTTCGAGAAGGTGCTGGAGCCGGGCGAGATGATCGATGTCGAGCCGGGCGGCTGGCTCTACAAGGATGCCTCGGTGAAGATGGCAACCAACGTCCAGAGTCTCAGCACTGGCCTGTTCGGCAGCATGAATTTCATCACCAACCGCTTCACCGGTCCGGGCCGGATCGGCATCCAGTCGATGTATTTCCATTTTCCGACGGCGGAGTAGGCCGCAGAAGCAAGGTGGATGCCCGGCTCAAGGCCGGGTATGACGAGTGGAGAAAGGGCGGGTACCCCGCCACAACAAAGCCCGTCATGGCCGGGCTTGACCCGGCCATCCATCTTATCGGCCTCTTCAACTTGTTACGCCGTCGCCGGCGCCATGCGCTGCTCGACGATCTTGTCGGCCAGCCGCCCCGTCAACTCCTGCAGATGATCGAACTTCCAGGCGAAGGTGCCGACACCGAGAGTCAGCGAGCGCAACTCGATGATCAGGTCGTGGAGTTCCGATTGCGGCAGCAGGGCCTGCACCTCGTCCCAGCCGTTCCAGCCTTCCTTGGCGCTGAAGCCCTGGATCTGGCCGCGCCGGCCGCTGACCAGGCTGTGGCCGCGCGCGGTAAACTCGTTGGGAATGGCGATGGTCACCTGATAGATCGGCTCCAGCAGGACCGGATCGCATTTCGGCATGCCCTCGCTCATGCCCATGCGGGCCGCCGTCTTGAAGGCCATGTCGGAGCTGTCGACATCGTGATACTGGCCGTCGGTCAGCGCCACCGAGACATCGACCACCGGAAACCCCAGCGGGCCGCGGTGGAGATAGTCGATAATGCCTTCCTCCACCGAACCGATGAATTGCCGTGGCACGGACCCGCCCACCACCTGGTCGAGAAAGGTAAAGCCGGCGCCGCGCGGCTGCGGCTTGATGGTCAGATGCACATCGCCGAACTGGCCATGGCCGCCGCTCTGCCGCTTGAAGCGGGCATGCTGGGCGACGCTCTTCTTGATCGTCTCCTTGTACTTGACCTGGGGGCGGTGGGTCTTGACCGGCAGATTGTATTTCAGCTTCAGCCGGTCGGCGGCGATATGCAGATGGATTTCGCCCTGGCCCCATAGAACCAGTTCGTGCGTCTCGGGCTCATGCGTCAGCGAGAGCGAGGGGTCCTCGTCCGTGAGCTTGGCGAGCGCCGCCGTCAGCTTGACTTCGTCATTGCGGTTGGCAACGTCGAGTGCCAGCGAAAACAGCGGCGTCAGCGGGGCCGGCCAGGCTTGCGCCGTCTTGGCCTTGCCCGAGCTCGAGAGCAGCCGGCCCGTGGCCACATCCTCCATGCGCTGCAAGGCAACGACCTCACCGATGCCCGCATTGGGCAGTTTCGCCATCTCATGGCCCTTCAACCGGGCAACGCCGCCCACCCGCACGCCGCTGAGCGTGGCGCCCTCGGCCAGCTTGCCGGCGAAGACGCGGGCGAGCGAAAGCTTGCCGGTATGGGGCATGTGATAGGTCTTGAAGACCTGGGCGACATTGTCGGTCTTGTCGGCGGTCAGGCCGAGGCGCGCGGCTGTCGCTTCCGGGCCCGGCACTTCGTGGCGCAGCGCCTTCAGCAAACGGCGCACGCCGTGATCGCGATCGGCCGAGCCGAAGAAGACCGGCACGATCAGATCGCCGGCGAGATCCTTGCTGAGCTGCTGATAGATATCGCCCTTGCTGGGAATCGCATCCTCGAGCAGCTGCTCCAGCAGCTTGTCGTCAAAATCGGCGAGAGATTCGAGAAGCCCGCGGCGCGCTTCCTGTTCGCGGGAAGCGGCCTCCTCCGGCATCTTGATGAGGTCGGAAGCCTGGCCGGGTTTGTAATTATAGGCGCGCTCGCTTACCAGATCGACATAGCCGGTCACCGTTTCGGCACCGGATTTGTCGGTGGCGCGCAACGGCACCTGGCGCAGGACCAGCGGGCGGGATGAGACGGTCTGGAGCGCCGCCAGCACTTCGCGCACGCGATGGCTGGCATTGTCCATCTTGTTGACGAACAGCATGTGGGGAATGTTGTGGTCGTCGAGGAACTTGAACAGCGGCGCCAGCATCAGCGCCTTGGCTGTCTCGGCCTCGCAGACGACGACAGCGACGTCGGACACCAGCAGCGCGTTCTGCGCCTCCTGCGCCAGCTCGACGGAGCCGGGGCAATCGAGGAAGGTCCAGCGCTCGCCCAGGAACTCGCCGGATGCGGCCGAGACCTCGACGCTCATTTTGCGGGCGCGCGCTTCGCCGGCGGCGTCGCCAACGGTGTTGCCCTCCTTCGCCGTTCCCTTGCGGGTGATGGCGCCGGTCACGAACAACAGGCTTTCAAGCAAGGTCGTCTTGCCGGTGAGATAAGGCCCGACGAGGGCGGCGCATCGGGGCGCCGCCGGTGATCTGTCCACCAAGTCAACCTCCCTCTACCGTGGGTTCGGGGCGGTATGCCGCCCTCAGGACGGTTCGATAAAGAGTTCCGCCGAAACCGGCAGATGGCAAGCGAAAATGACGGGCGCTTTTCGGGTGAATTTCGGGCTTGCGAAGAAGGGCTTAAAGAGCGTAGGCGACGCGGTCTCAACCTCAGCCACAAACTCGCTCGTCATGCCCGCGAAGGCGGGCATTCACGACCTTGCAAAGACAAGGAAGAAGCCGTGGATCCCCGGGCTCTGCCTGCGGCAGCCCCGGAGACGACAAACGAGGATGGCGCTATTGTTCGCGCTTATTCGTTATTTCAACGCCTCGCACGCCCGCTTGATGCGGGCGCAGGCATCGCGCAGCGCCTCGGTGGATGTGGCATAGGAAATGCGGAAATGCGGCGACAGGCCGAAGGCCGAGCCCTGCACCGCCGCCACGCCCTCGGCCTCCAGCAGATATGTGACGAAATCATCGTCATTGGCGATCGCCTTGCCCTGCGGGGTCTTCTTGCCGATGGCGCCGGCGCAGGAGGGATAGACATAGAAGGCGCCGTCCGGCTTGTCGCAGGCGAGGCCCTTCACCTGGTTGAGCATGGCAACCACCATGTCGCGGCGCTCGCGAAATTTCTCGTTATGCACGGCGATGAATCCCTGCGGCCCGTTCAGCGCCTCGACCGCGGCGGCCTGGCTGATGGAGCTGGGATTGGTCGTGCTCTGCGACTGCACTTTCGCCATCGCCTTGATCAGTGGCGCTGGACCGCCGGCATAGCCGATGCGCCAGCCGGTCATGCAATAGGCCTTGCTGACCCCGTTCATGGTCAGCGTGCGCTCATAGAGCTTCGGCTCGACTGCGGCGATGGTGGCGAACTGCACGCCGTCATAGAGCAGATGCTCATACATGTCGTCGGTCAGGATCCAGATATGCGGATGGCGGACCAGCACTTCGGCCAGCGCCTTCAGCTCCGCCGTTGAATAGACGGCACCGCTCGGATTGCTCGGACTGTTCAGGATCAGCCATTTGGTCTTCGGCGTGATCGCGGCCTCAAGGTCCTCGGCGCGCATCTTGAAGCGGTTGTTCTGCGGGCAATTGACGATCACCGGCTTGCCGCCGCAAAGCAGCGCGATATCGGGATAGCTGACCCAATAGGGCGCCGGCACGATCACTTCGTCGCCTTCCTGCACTGTCGCCAGCAGGGCATTGAAGATCACCTGCTTGCCGCCCGAGGAGACGGTGATCTGGTCCGGTTTGTAGTCGAGCTTGTTCTCGCGCTTGAACTTGCCGCAGATCGCGGCCTTCAGCGCATCGGTACCGTCAACCGCCGTGTATTTCGTGTCACCACGCTTGATGGCGGCGATCGCCGCTTCCTTGATGTTGTCCGGCGTGTCGAAATCCGGTTCGCCGGCGCCAAGGCCGATGACGTCGCGCCCCTGGGCCTTCAGATCGCGGGCCTTCTGGGTGACCGCGATGGTGGGCGAGGGCTTGATACGTCCGAGACGTTCGGCAAGGAAACTCATGGCTGGCTCCGGGTTGAGAGAGCACACCCTTCACACGGGTGGGGTTTCAAAAAATGGCGGCGGACCATACCCCGGATCGTTACGTGGAACAATCTGGGGAACAATGTAGCAGGACAATGTCATGCGAAGGGCATGGTCCATGACCGCCACGCGGCCTACTGTGAGCTGAACTACATTGTTGCCCGATTCCATCAAGGATTCCGCCGTGATCGACCATCGCCAGCCCCAGCGCGCCGCCGAAGCCTGGCGTCACTTCGCCGATACGCCGCTGGACCGTCTGCTGGCGCCGGCGGAGGCCGGGGGCGACGGCGGCACTCATGCGATCGCGCTTTACCATGACATGCTGGCCCATGTGCCCGCTTATCGCGCCTTCCTGGCTGAGCGCGGCATCGATCCCGAAACGATCCGGGTTGCAGGCGATCTGCAGCGCATCCCGCTGATGACCAAGGCCAATTATGTACAGCGCTATCCGCTCGCCGAGTTGGTGCGCGGCGGCAAGCTCACCGGCTGCGACATGATGGCCGTCAGCTCGGGCTCGACCGGCAAACCGACCTTCTGGCCGCGTTTCGCCAGCGACGAGCTGGCGAGCGCCCAGCGCTTCGAACAGGCTTTCCAAGACAGCTTCCACGCCGATCAGCGGCGAACCCTCGCCGTGATCTGCTTTGCGCTGGGCAGCTGGGTTGGCGGTCTCTACACGCTCGCCTGCTGCCGCCATCTCGCGGCCAAGGGCTATCCGATCCTCGCCATCGCACCGGGCATGAACAAGCCGGAGATCTATCGCATCCTGGCCGAGCTAAGCCCGGGCTTTGACCAGACGGTGTTGCTGGGCTATCCGCCTTATCTGAAGGATGTGATCGACGGCGGCACGGCCGCCGGCATCGACTGGCCGGAACTCAACATCCGACTCGTCATGGCGGGTGAGGTATTCAGTGAGGAATGGCGCGGGATGCTGGCCCGGCGCCTCGCCAGCGACCCCTGTTATGACTTCGTCTCGCTCTACGGCACGGCGGATGCCGGCGTGCTGGCCAATGAGACACCGCTATCGATCGCGATCCGGCGCTTCCTCTCCGGCAAACCCGAAGTGGCGCGCGAGCTGTTCGGCGACTCCCGCCTGCCGACTTTGGCGCAATACGATCCCAACAGCCGCTTGTTCGAGGCGGCCGACGGCACCCTGCTCTTCTCCGGCGACAATGGCGTGCCGCTGCTGCGCTATCACATCGCCGATAATGGCGGGGTGATTGCCTATGACGGGATGATGCGTTTCCTCGCCAAACATGGCTTCGACCCGTTGCCAGGCCTGGCGGCCCATAACTGGCGCGGCGTGCGGCACCTGCCCTTCGTCTATGTCTTCGGCCGCGCGAATTTCGCGGTCTCCTATTTCGGCGCCAACGTCTATCCCGAGAACATCGCCGTCGGGCTGGAACAGCCGGATGTGGCGCCCTGGACCAGCGGCAAGTTCGTCGTCATCGCGCGCGAAGGCCTCGACCAGGCGCCACAACTCTATGTCGCCGTCGAATGCGCGCCGGGTATTGCCGCCGATGCAGAAAAGGAAGCGGCCATGGCGGAATCGATCCTGGCCCAGCTTCTGCGCCTCAATACGGAGTTCGCCAATTACACGCCGGCGGAGTTCCGCCGCCCGCAGGTCGAGATGAAACCGGCCGGTGATCCGGACTGGTTTCCGGTGGGCGTCAAGCACCGCTACTCGCGGCGTTGATGAATCGAACGGCCGTAAAGGCATAGCGCAGAGTTCGGCGGCGCCACCTTCCCTTCGGCCACCCTTTCGCCACGAAAAATCGCCAAATCGCCCCATTCCCGCGACGCTGGCGCCATCCAGCCGGGGTTATTTCCGGGCATGACAATTCATAACCGTATCGACTCCGGGCGAATCGAACCGGGCTTGCATCGAGGCGAGGGCGAGTTCTGGCCGCGGCTACGGCCGAGCCCGCTCATCGAGCTGCGCCAGCACCGCCGGCGCCTGCGCTGGGCCAATATCGGATTCGCCACCGTCGCCTTCCTGCTTCTGGCGCTGGCGGTGCTTTCGATTCTCTACGTCGGGCCCTCACCCATCGCCGGCCCCGGCGCCCCGCCCCTGCATTCGCGTGTCGTCCCGGTTCGTTAGCGATTGCGCATGCGACGGCACAACGGCGGGCGCTTATTCAAACAGGCGGCTGGACTGGCCCGCCCGATCTCCGCGGCCACACCGGCGCCGACAACCTCGTTGTACCTGCCCCATAGGCACGGAAGCGGGCGCGCTGTACTCTGATTCGAGGGGGCTGCCGCTGGCTGAGCCCTGCTGCAGGCCGATCGGCAGCCCGAACGGGGCCGGCGATGAATCAGCGTGGGACGATGCGCGAGATTGGCGCGCCTATCCGGCCGTTTCGTATCGCGGCGATCTATGCCCTCGTGGCCACGCTGTGGATCTCCCTGATCTCGCTCGCCAACGACCTGATCCTGGCCGGCAGTCCGGATGCCGCCTCTATCGTCGAAATCGTGAAGGAGTGGGGTTTCGTCCTCGCCACCGGCGGGCTGCTGTTCCTGATCCTCACCCGGCTTCAGCGGCGCCTCGAAACAGCACAAGCCTCGCTCGACCAGAGTCGCCGGCAGAACGAGGCCGAAAGCCGGCGCATCGAGCGCATCGCGCGGATCGGTCACTGTATCTGGCGGCCGGCGCCGGGCACCTACGATTGGGCCAGCGGACGTTCCGAATACTCCGAGGCTGCCGCCGCCATTTTGGGCGTCGACCCACGGGAACTCGCCATTTCGACCCGGGACTATGTCGATCGCTTCGTCCATTCCGATGACCGGCTGCGGGCCGCCCGCCACTTTGCTGATCCCGAGTATGGCCAACCGGGGACGCGGGTGGCCGAATACCGCATCGTGCGCCCCGATGGCGAGATCCGCACAATCTACGAGGTAACCGAGATCGTCAGCGACGTCGCCACGGGCGACCGATACTGGCAAGGCACGGTCCAGGACGTGACGGAGATCAGGCGGGTCGAATCCGATCTCGCCGTGAGCGAAGCACGCTTTCGCGACTTCGCCGGCGTCGCTTCGCAGTTTCAATGGGAGCTCGACGAGAACCATCGGATCGCCAATTATTCCGGCCAGCCCTGCGAACTCATGCCCGTCGACAGCGGCGCGATCGTCGGCCGGACTTTCCGCGAGCTGACCGATGTCAATGCCGGCATCAGCGAGAGCGACTGGGCGGCGTTCGAGAAGCTGCTGGCCGCGCATCAGGCGTTCCAGGATTTTCCCTATGCCGCTCGTCTGGCTTCAGGGCAAGTCGAGTACCGGCGGGCGAGCGGGCGGCCAATCTTCGACGCTCACGGCGCCTTCAAGGGTTATCGGGGCGTCACCCGCGACGAAACCCGCGAGGTCGAGGCCCGCCGGCGGGCCCAGGCGGCCGAGGAACTGTTGTCGCGCGCGGTCGAAAGCATCGCCGACGAGTTCGCAATTTACGATGCAGACGACCGGCTGGTGATGATGAACAGCAAGTTCCGGGAGTCGTTCGCGACGTTTCCAGCCGGCGACCCGACCGGCAAGACCTTCGAGGAACTGGTGCGGGCCGACATCGCCCACGGCTACTACCCGGAAGCGATGGGCCGCGAGGAAGCCTTCGTCGCCGAGCGCGTCGCGGCTCACCGGCGCTCCGGCCATGTGCAGATCTTCCGCAACTCCCAGGGGCGCTGGACCCAGGCCCGCGACCAGGTCCTGCCCGACGGAACAACGGTCGCAATCCGCACCGACGTGACCGAACTTGCCGAACGCGACCAGGCGCTGCGCGAGAGTCAGGCCAATCTGGTGGCCGCCCAGCGCATCGCCCGGATGGGAAGCTGGGAATACGATCTCGGCGACCTGAACGATTTCAACGCCAACGCGCTGCGCTGGTCGGACGAGATGTACGCAATATTCGGCCGCGACCGCTCAGCCGGTATCTCCAACGCCGAATTCCTGCGCCAGGTGCCGGCGGACGATCACGCCATGATCCACGATGCAATGCGCCGATCCGTCACCGAGGGCAGCGCCTATGATGTCGAACACCGTGCCATCAAGCCGGACGGCAGCGAGATCATCGTGCATGACATTGGTGAGCTCGTGCGCGATCCGGCCACCGGCAAGGCGCTGAAGCTGGTCGGTACGGTCCAGGATGTGACGGCGGTGAAACGGACCGAGGAAGTTCTGCGTCAGGCGCAGAAAATGGAAGCCGTCGGCCAGCTTACGGGCGGCATCGCCCATGATTTCAACAACCTGCTGATGGTGGTCGGCGGCAATCTGGAGATGCTGGCCGAAGGACTGGCGCCGGACCAGCAGCGCCTGCACCGCTTCGCCACCGCGGCGCTGGAAGCGGTGATGCGTGGCGGCCAGCTGACCCAGCGCCTGCTCGCCTTTGCCCGGCGGCAGAAGTTGCGCTCCGAGCCAACCGATCTGAACCGCCTTATCGGCAATCTCGTGCCGCTGCTGCATCGCACCCTGGGCGAACAGGTCACGGTGGAAACCGCGCTTGCGAGCGAAGTGTGGCTTTCGATCACGGATGGAAGCCAGGTGGAAAATGCGGTGCTGAACCTGGCGGTCAACGCCCGCGATGCCATGCCCGATGGCGGCCGCTTGATCATCCGCACGGAAAACCTGCATGTCGACCGCGTCCAGGCCGCGGACAGCGGCGACCTGCCGCCGGGCGACTATGTGCGGATCAGCGTCAGCGACAACGGTCAGGGCATGCCGGCCGAGATCAGACAGCGGGTCTTCGAGCCCTTCTTCACCACCAAGGAAGTTGGCCGCGGGACCGGCCTCGGCCTCAGCATGGTCTATGGCTTCGTCAAGCAGTCGGGCGGCCATGTGGCGATCGAGAGCGAGGTTGGCCGGGGTACCGCCGTGCATATCCTTCTGCCGCGCGTCTCGGCCGTGGCCCAGGGCGTCGAACAGGGAAGCCCATCCAGCCTGCCCCGCGGCCATGAGCGCGTCCTGGTGGTGGAGGATGAGGATCTGGTGCGCAGCACCGTGCGCACCATGCTGGAGTCGCTGGGTTATGACATCAGCGAGGCTGCCGAGGGCAGACAAGCGCTGGCCATGTATTCCGCCGGTCCCGTCTACGACCTTGTGCTGACCGACATGGTGATGCCGGGCGGGATATCAGGCTGGGATCTGGCCCAGGCCATCTGGCGCGACCGGCCGCAGCAACGCTTCCTGTTTTCCACCGGCTACAGCGACAATCCGATCATCCGCCAGGCCAATCTGGATGAGCGTATCCAGGTGCTGCCCAAGCCCTATAGCAAGCGGGTTCTCGCCACGGCCATGCGTGCGGCGATCGACCGGCCGATGCGCTAAGCCGCGGATGTCGGGTGAGGAAATCATGAGCGATGCTGCGGATATCCTGGCCTGGCTGGCCGATGGCGCGCGTTCGGCAACCACATCGGAAGCGGTGTTGGATGAGCTCTGCGAGCGGCTGGCCGCCATTGGCGTGCCGCTGAGCCGGGTGGCCGTCTTCGTGCGCACCCTCAACCCCAATAATATCGGCCGGCGCTTCATCTGGCGGCCCGCAGCGCCGATCGAGATCCTCGACGGCGATTTCGACCTCTTCAATCGCGATGAATATCTCAGCAACCCCATCGCCGTGGTCCAGCGCCTGGGCAAACCGATCCGCCGGCGCCTGATCGATCCGAATTCGCCGATGGATTATCCGGTGCTGGCGGAATTCAAGGCCGGCGGCATCACCGACTATCTTGTCAGCCCGCTGATTTCCACCGACGGCCTGATCCATGTCGTCAGCTGGAGCACGACCGATCGGGACGGCTTTTCCGGCGCGAATATCAAGATACTGGAATCGGTCGAACCGCTGCTCGCCCGCGTGGCCGAAATTCGCGCGCTGCGCCGCACGGTGGTGACCCTGCTGGATACCTATGTCGGCCATCAGAGCGGCGAGCGCATCCTGGCTGGCCGCATCCGCCGCGGCGATACGGAAGCCATTCGTGCGGTCATCTGGCTGTCCGATCTGCGCGGCTTCACCGAACTCACAGACCGGCTGCCGGGCACCACCGTCATCGCCGTGCTGAACCGCTATTTCGATTGCCAGATCCCGCCGATCCTGGAGCGCGGCGGCGAAGTGCTGAAACTGATCGGCGACGGGCTGCTGGCGATCTTTCCTGTACCCAATGAAACGGCGGAGGCCGATGTCTGCAACCAGGCTCTCGAGGCCGCGCGCGATTTCCGCCGCCGGGTCGAGGCCCTCGACGATCCCCTCGGCGACGGCAGCCCGGCGCGCCTGCGCTTCGGCCTGGCGCTGCATATCGGCGAGCTGCTTTACGGCAATATCGGCGGGGGCAACCGCCTCGACTTCACCAGCATCGGCCCCGCGGTCAACCTGGCGGCCCGGCTGGAGATGCTGGCCGCCGAGCTTCGCCGCAGCGTCCTGGTCTCCGCCGATTTTGCCAAGCACTGCCAGAGCGGGCTGACGCCCCTTGGCGATTTCTCGCATAAGGGCTTTGCCCTGCGCTCCGCCGCCTTCGGTTTGCCGGAGGAACAGCCGGTGGCCGTCACGGGCGCCTAACGCAATCCTGAAAGTTATCCCCGGCCGGGAGCGAGGGCGGGATTGCGTCCGCCCGTTTGTGCCCTATATGTTCCGCGGATGCTCCGCGAAGCCCCAACCGAACCGATTCTACTGCCTTTCGTTCGCCGGCCGCCGCGGGCGACCGGCGGCGTGCCGTTCAAGATCGTCTCGGATTTCAAGCCGGCGGGCGACCAGCCCCAGGCCATCGCCGATCTGATCGCCGGCGTGCAGAAGGGCGAGCGCGACCAGGTGCTGCTGGGGGTCACCGGCTCGGGCAAGACCTTCACCATGGCCCATGTCATCCAGCATTTTCAGCGTCCCACCTTGATCCTAGCGCCGAACAAGACTCTGGCGGCCCAGCTCTATGGCGAGATGAAGAGCTTCTTTCCCGAGAACGCCGTCGAGTATTTCGTCTCCTATTACGACTACTACCAGCCCGAAGCCTACGTGCCGCGGACCGACACCTATGTGGAGAAGGAAAGCTCGGTCAACGAACAGATCGACCGCATGCGCCATTCGGCGACCCGCGCGCTGTTCGAGCGCCGCGACGTGGTGATCGTCGCCTCGGTCTCCTGCATCTACGGTATCGGCTCGCCCGAGACCTATTCGACGATGACCGAAACGCTGAAGGTCGGCAAAGACGTCGATCGCGTGCAGCTGCTGCGCCGGCTGGTCGAGCTGCATTACAAGCGCAACGATGCGAATTTCTATCGCGGCAGCTTCCGGCTGCGCGGCGATTCCCTGGAGATCTTCCCGGCCCATATGGAAGACCGCGCCTGGCGGCTCTCGCTGTTCGGCGACGAGATTGAATCCATCAGCGAATTCGATCCGCTGACCGGCGAAAAGGACCAGGAGCTCGACGAGATCAAGCTCTACGCCAACAGCCACTACGTAACGCCGAAGCCGACGCTCCATCAGGCGGTGCAGCAGATCAAGTTCGAACTCAAGACACGCCTCGACGAATTGAACCGCGAGGGCAAGTTGCTGGAGGCCCAGCGCCTCGAACAGCGCACGGTCTTCGACATGGAGATGATCGAGGCGACGGGAAGCTGCGCCGGCATCGAGAATTATTCCCGCTATCTGACGGGCCGCCAGCCGGGCGAGCCGCCGCCGACCCTGTTCGAATACCTGCCGGAAGACGCGATGCTGATCGTCGATGAGAGCCATGTGACCGTGCCACAGCTGGGCGGCATGTACCGCGGCGACTATGCGCGCAAATCGACCCTGGCCGACTACGGCTTTCGCCTGCCCTCCTGCATCGACAACCGGCCGCTCAAGTTCGAGGAGTGGCAGGTGATGCGCCCGCAGACGACCTATATCTCGGCCACCCCCGGCAATTGGGAGCTGGAGCGCACCGGCGGCGTCTACACCGAACAGGTCATCCGCCCGACCGGCCTGATCGATCCGCCCACCATCATCCGCCCGACCGAAAGCCAGGTGGACGATGTCGTGGCCGAATGCCGTGAATGCGCGCGTCTCGGCCAGCGCGTGCTGATCACCACGCTGACCAAGCGCATGGCCGAGGACCTGACCGAATACATGCACGAGGCCGGCGTGCGGGTGCGCTACATCCACTCCGATGTCGAGACGCTGGAGCGCATCGAGATCATCCGCGACCTGCGCCTCGGCGCCTTCGACGTGCTGATCGGCATCAACCTGTTGCGCGAGGGCCTTGATATTCCCGAGGTGGCGCTGGTCGCCATCCTCGACGCCGACAAGGAAGGTTATCTGCGCTCCCAGACCGCGCTGATCCAGACCATCGGCCGGGCCGCGCGCAATATCGACGGCCGCGTCATCCTCTATGGCGATGTGATGACGCAATCGATGAAGGCGGCGCTGGCCGAGACCGATCGCCGGCGCGAGAAGCAGCGCGCCTACAACACCGCTCATGGCATCACCCCGGAATCGATCAAGAAGACCATCGGCGATATCCTGCAGAGCGTTTATGAGCGCGACCGGGTGACCGTCGATACCGGCGTGGCCGGCGAGATCCACAATCTCGGCCATAATCTGCAGGCGACCATCGCCGATCTGGAAAAGAAAATGCGCGAAGCCGCATCCAATCTCGAATTCGAGGAAGCGGCGCGCATGCGCGACGAAATCCGCCGGCTGGAGGCGCTCGATCTCGGCGTCTCCGAACCCGGTCAGGTGCGCGCCCGCTCCACAGGCGGCATGGCGGGCCGCGTCACCGGCCAGGGCTTCGGCGGCAAGAATGTCGGCCGCCCCAGCCGGGGTTCGAGTGGACGGCCCAAGGGACCACGGGGCGGCGGACGCCCCAAACGCTGACCTGATTCACGACGAGGAAGCCATGAGCAAGGTCAAGGCACCGGCGATCGATCCGATGACGGTCAGACCGCGCATCGGCACCGGCTATCCCAAGCACCTCCAGGCTGATTGTGCTAAACGCGAGAAGCGAGTCCTCGGCGACCCGACGGGCATCACCCGCTACGGCGTCAATTTGGTGCGCCTGCCCCCCGGCACCGCCTCGGCGCTGCGCCACTGGCACACGAAGGAGGAGGAGTTCGTCTATATCCTGGAAGGCGAGGTCGAGCTGGTCACCAATGCCGGCGCCCAGACCCTGAAGGCCGGCATGGCGGCGGGATTTCCTGCCGGCAAGGCGGACGGCCACCATCTGGTCAACCGCTCCAGCCGCGACGTGCTCTATCTCGAAGTGGGCGACCGCCACGCGGACGACGTGTGCGAATATCCCGACCATGACATGCGCCTCATCCCGTTCGAGGGCGATCAGGTTTTCGTCCATCACGACGGGAAACGCTGG
>DASXQK010000408.1:0-4515 GCA_036493015.1 Dongiaceae bacterium
TCTCTGGGACGATCCGGCAGAATCCGCAACACTCTCACGGCTGCGCAGCCTGATTGCCGGGGGCGATCCCGACCGCCGGCCCTATCAGGCGCCGGTCAGCTTTCGAATTCTGCCCAGGGTTCTGGCACAGTATCGCCGATCGGTGGAGGCGGCCGAGGCCGCGGCTGCGACGTCGCTGCGTGCGATCACCGACAATCCGGTTTTCCTTCCGGCGAAAAAAGGCGAGAAGCCGCAGGTCTTCAGCACCGGCGGCTATCACAACGCCATGGCCTATCCCGCCATGGACAATGTCGCCGCGGCCATGGCCGATCTTTCTCTGTTGGCAGACCGCCACACCTCCAAACTGCTCGATGCGAAAAATTCGCTGCTGCCCGATCAATTGCAGAAGGGTGACGGGTACCTCGGTTGCCTTGGCATGGTGCAGGTCGGCTATGCTGAACAGGCGCGCCGCGCCGCCCAGCGCAACTTCTTGCCGGGCAGCGAAGGCGGCGGCTTCGGCCAGAACGACGTGGCGCCACCGAGTTTCTTTTCATGGCGGGCGCAGGACGAAGCCGGCCGTTGTCTGGAAGCCGGCCTTGCCATGCTTGGCGTCGTTGCGTCTCAAGCTTTCTTCGTGACGGATCGCTCGGCCCCGCCGGCGCTTGCCGATCTGCTGGCCATGGTCCGCGATCATGTAAAGCCGCTGACCGGTAGCCGCGTGCTCGCCGATGAACTCGCGGGGCTCGCCGCAGCATTGCGCGCCCGCGTCTATGACGTGGCGCCCATGCTCCAGGAACGTGGGCTCAAGGAGTAGGGGCGCGTTTGAGATCCGCCAGGATCGAGCGCTGGGCGCCGATATAGCCTGCGGTCTTAACCTTGATCGCCGGCGCTAGCCGCCGATGCAGCGCCGGCAGGGCATGGAAGGGCACGGCCGGAAACGTGTGATGTTCGGCATGGAAGGGCATGTTCCAGGCGAGGAAGCGCACGGCGCCGTTGGTCAGCGTGGTGCGCGAATTCACCAGCATGTCGGGCACCAGATCGCAGCCTGTGTGTTCGGCCATCAGATAAAGCCGCAGCCAGGGTTGCCCCAGAATCGCCGGCACGATCCAGAATTCGAGCGCAGCGGTGCTTCGCAGCAAAATCGACACGAGGGCGATCAGGACGTAGAGCACCAGATGAATGCGCGCCTCGCGGATGACCTGGCGCGCGGGGATTGGCGTCAGATAGGGCTCGTTGACCTTGCCGGCGGCATGCTGCAGGACCCCCATGACATGGGACTTCCACACCGGCAATCCGGTCACTACCAGCAACCATTGGCCGACACTGCGGGGCTTTGGCGTCGCCAGTTCCGGATCGCGCTGCGGATCCTGGGTGTAGCGGTGATGGCAGAAGTGGAAATAGCGAAAGTACCCGGCGGGTAGCACGATCAGGAATCCGAGGATGCTGGCCACAACATCGTTGGCGCGGCGGTTGCGGAATACCGTGCGATGGATGGTCTCGTGCAGCGGGGCGAACAGGAAGATCAGGATTGCGCCTTCCAGTGCCTGGGCGGGTGTGCGCCACCAGAGCGAGGGCGCTAGGGCGACCAGAACGCCGGCCGCAATCAGGGCGGCCAGGTGCAGCGCCAGATGCAGGACGCCATGGCGGGTGGTAAGCCGGCGCAGTTCACGCATCTCGGCCCGGCTGACCGGCGCGTGGGAGTAGGTGTCGCTCTCGATAGTCATGCAACGATTATAGGCCGGCCCCGCAAGCTTTGCGCGAGCCGAAGGCTGGCATTCCCATAGGCAGGATATTAACTTGCCGGGCAACGGAGGACGGCGATGAATCAAATCTGGCAGGCCCGGGTCGATCTGGCGGCGGCATACCGCCTGGCGGTCCGCTTCGGTTTCAACGAGGGCATCGACAATCACTTTACCTTGACGGTGCCGGGCAGCTCCGACCGCTTTTTGCTTAATGCCTTCGGTCTGCATTGGTCGGAAGTGACCGCGAGCAATCTTCTCGTGGTGGACAGCAAAGGAAAGGTGATGGAGGGCGAGGGCGAAGCCGAAACCACGGCCGTCTGCATCCACGCGCCGATACACCAGACCAATCCGCGCGCTGCCTGCATCATGCATACCCACATGCCCTATGCGACGGCACTGTCGATGATCGAGGGCGGGCGGCTGGAGCCGGTGAGCCAGACGTCCCTGCGCTTCTACGACGGCGTGGCCTATGACGAGGAATACAACGGACTGGCCATGCAGCTGGATGAAGGCGAGCGCCTCTGCAAGGTGCTCGACGGCAAGCGTGTGCTGCTGATGGCCAATCACGGAATCACGGTGGTTGGCCCCAGTGTTGCTGAGGCGTTTGAGGATCTCTATTTCTTCGAGCGCGCCTGTCAGGCGCAGTTCATCGCCCAGCAGAGCGGCAAGCCGCTGAAATATGTGCCGACCCAGATTGCGCAATCAACCTTCCGCGGCATGGACAACGCACGCGATGCCAGCCTGCATTTCAACGCGCTGAAACGGATGCTCGACCGCGAGGAGCCTGGCTACGCCCAGTAAGGCCCATCAGGGTTGCTGGTTGGCTGCCTCTGTCATCGGGCTTGCCGTCCTGTCGGCCGTGCCGCTGGCGCGGGGAGATGGCGCGATGACGGCCCAGCGGATCAGCCAGCTCTATCACGCCTATTACGGGATGGGTGTTATCGACTATTGCGGCCTCGACAGCTGGGAAGTGAATGACGGCTATGAACGGCGGATCAGCTATCTGCTGCTGAGTGCCGATCTGGATACGGAATCGGTGCGGCGCATCCGCATCAAGGGCTGGATCGAAGCCGACTATCAGTTCGGCAATCATGGCCTCGGCGGCTTTCGTGGCTGGTGCAAAAGGGATGGCCAACGCGCCCAGAGTGAATTTCTGGCCTTTCGTGCCGGGCAATTGGACAGTATCCGCAACTAGATCGCCGCCCTCGCCGATTGACGCGGGGGCAGGTCAGGTGTACCGATGGAAGTCCTAATGTAATGGGTCAATCCATGCTTCGTCATGAATCCCGGAATACCCCCAAGCTCTTGCGAAGCAGGCCGGAGGCGCCGGCCTGGCAGCCCAGCCTGCAGCGCCGCAAAGGAATCACCAAACACAAGCTGCTGACCGATCAGATCATCGCCGATATCGACGCCAGCATCCTGCCGCCGCGAACACAGATGCCTACGCACCGCGAATTGGCGCGCCGGCTGGGGGTTTCGGTGCAAACCGTCAGCATCAGTTACAAGGAAGCGGAGCGGCGCGGCTATCTGCGCGGCGAAGTGGGGCGCGGGACATTCGTACGCAGCCGGGTGACCGAGCGCGCCGACCGCTTCATGCTGGATCGCAACCAGACCGATACAACCGATCTTTCGATTGTTCGCGGCGTCTACACCGAAGCCCATGAGCAGGCGTCCCGCAAACTGATGGCCGAGCTCGCCTTGGCCGACAACAGCGCCTTCATGCGCCCCTGTCGCCCCATCGCCGGGCTGGACGAACACCGCACGGCAGCACAAGCCTGGCTCAAGCGTCTCTCAGTGGATGTCGACAAGGACCGCATCCTGATCACCAACGGCGCGGCGCATGCACTTTTTCTTGCCGTCGCCGCCGTGGTGCGCCCGGGCGAAACCGTGCTGACGGAAAACCTCACCGATCACGGCGTGATTGGCTTGGCCAATGTGCTTGGTTTCACGTTGCGGGGCCTGCCCACCGACCGCGAGGGCATTCTTCCCCACGCCTTGGAGGCGGCTTGTGCATCGGGCGATGTCGCAGCGTTGGTGCTGATTCCTTCGCTGGGCAACCCGACCAGCCACCTCGCTGGCGCCGAGCGGCGCCGCGCGATCGCGGAGATCGCCCGACGCTGGAACATCTTCCTGATCGAAGATGAGATCTATAAACCCATGCTGGAAGACACGATGCCCTCGATGGTCGAACTGCTGCCGGACCAGGGATTCTTCATCACCAGTTTCACCAAGGCGGTGATGACAGGATTGCGGGTCGGATTTCTGGTTGTTCCACCGCAATACGCCATCCGTGTCGCCTCGATCCTGCGGGTGACGAGCTGGAGCGGCAACAACATCGCCGCGGAAATGGCGGCGCGCTGGATGTCGGATGGAACGGCTGATGCGCTGATCGACGTGCAGCGAAGCGAAGCGCGCGCACGCCAGGCCATCGTGCAAACTGTCCTTGGACCATTCGTTGCCGGCAGCCATCCGCTGTCGTTATGCGCCTGGCTTTCGGTTCCCAAGCATTGGACGGAAGAGGGGCTGGTACGCGCTCTCGCGCGCAAACGTATCGCCGTTACGCCCTCGGATCCGTTTGTCGCAGGCCAGGAAAGGCCGGCAGGCGGGATTCGAATTTGTCTTGGTGGCCGCCTTTCACACGCTGCGTTGCGCTCTGCGCTCGATGTTGTGCGGACGACGCTCAGCCAGTTGCCGCCCGTTTTCGACACCGGCCCGATCTAACTTCGCCGGGATCAAGTGTACTGATCCATAGTAATGTAATGATCCAATATTGAAATTGACATGATTTAGGATG
>DASXQK010000409.1:0-10047 GCA_036493015.1 Dongiaceae bacterium
GCCGAGGCGGCCCAGCTGAAGGACCAGCTGCTGCGCGCGCTCGCCGAGGCGGAGAACACGCGCCGGCGCAGCCAGCGCGAGCGCGAGGATTCCGCCCGCTATTCCTCCTCGGCCCTGGGCAAGGACATCGTCCAGGTCGCCGACAATCTTTCCCGGGCGCTGGCCGCCGTGCCGGCCGAGGCATTGGCCCAGGACGAGGCGCTGAAGAATTTGGTCGAGGGCATCGCCGCCACCGAACGGCAATTCCTGGCGGCGCTGGAACGCCATAACATCAAGCGCATCGATCCCCTGGGCCAGAAGTTCGATGCCCATCTGCATCAAGCCATGTTCGAAGTACCGGGAAGCGGCCAGCCGGCCGGCACCGTCGTCCAGGTGCTGCAGCCGGGTTATGTGCTGCATGACCGGCTGTTGCGCCCAGCTCTGGTCGGTGTCGCCATGGGCGATGCAGCGCCGGCAGAGATCCCGGACGAACTCTCGGGCAAATAGCGTTTAGCGGCCCGCGGCCGCGCGAATCCGCTCGACCCAGTAATTCCGCGTCAGGCGGGCGAACATATCCGGCGTGAAGCGATCCTTGAGCCGGTCGCGCCACTCGCCCATGGCAGCCAGCGATATCTCGCGCCAGTCATCGACAATGGCGACGGGAAACTGCTCGTGCAGCGGGTCGAGGGGCGAGCGCTTCACGATCGGGATGCTGTGCAAAAGCAGCGCCTCCCATGTGCGGTGGCAATCGAGCCCGCCGCCTCGTGGCGATATCACGAAGGCATGGCCGGCATGGCGGATCCACAGCAGTTCCGGTGCCACCTTTGCCCGCTGTAATTCCACACCCTCGATATCGCGAATGGCGGCCAAGGCCTCGCGCCGCGCAGCATGCGACATCGTCAAGTGAAAACTGGCATGAGCGAGCAGCGGCTTTTCTTCTACCGCCGGCATCCTCGCACGGGCCCGCAGCATCGCCGCCTGGTCGCCGAAGGGAACGTTCGGATCGGAAATCCCCAACGGCACCGGTTCGAATTTTGGATGCGGCGCCGGCAGGTCGCTGTCTTCACCGAACCAGCGGATGACCCGGAAATCCTCGAGCGCGTCGTGGTGAATGCCGGGTGAAGGCCAGTCGCTGCCGCCCGTTACCAGCACGAAAGGCTGGCGAATGCGCGCAAAGGCGATATTGAAGAAGTAGTCGACCAGCGTCGAGCGCACGAACACCATCATCCCGGCCCGCATCTCACCCAGACGATCGATGAAGACGTCGATCTGCGCCCGGCCGAGATTTTCCTGCCCATCCTCGCAATGGAAAGCGACGTCGCAGCAATCGGACAGTGTCGCCCGATTCTTCAACGCCGTGCCGGCGGGCAGGCCGGCTGGCAAGGCTGACGCGGGCATTTATCTCAGCGCTCGAACAGATCCATCGGCGCCGCGGCAGCCTCGCCGCCGCGCGCCACGGCTTCGCGATACATGATTCCGATGCGGCGATAGAAATTGGGCCAGGCAAAACGCTCGGCTCGCGCACGGGCAGCAACCGCCATGCGCCGGCGCAACGCCTCATCGCCGGCCAGTTGCACCAGGCGCACGGCAAGGGTGGCGACATCGCCAACCGGCACCACGAATCCCTCGATCCCCTCGCGCACCGCCGAGCCGGCATTGGCCGAAACGATGCAAGGCAGGCCCGCCGCCAGCGCTTCATAGATCACATAGACGCCGCCCTCGGCGAGCGAGGGGAAGACGAAGACATCCGCACCCTGATAGGCCTCATGCAGTTTGGCATGGGGCACGAAACCAAGATGGCGAACGCCTGATCCCGCCTTGGCGATCAATTCGCGAATATAGGCATCGCGCGGCGCGCCGGCGAAGACCAGCTCCGCATCGTCCAAACCGGCCGCCTGCCATGCGGCCAGCAGATGATGCACGCCCTTGCGCACTGACATCTGCCCGGCGAAGAAGGCGCGGAAAAGGCCGCCCTGGCGCGGCTTGTCCGCCGGGCGAAACCGCGCGGTATCGACGCCCAGCGGCATGCGGAAGATGCGGCCAGGATCCACGCCATAGTCGATCAGCGAACGTTCGGCGAAAGCCGATTGGGCGATATGGAAATCGGCCCGCGGCAACTCGGCCAATAGCTCCGGCGAGGGGTTGCTTTCGCCATGCCAGGGCACGCCGAGCCGGTGATATTCCGCGGCGACGATGGGCAATGTCGAAGGCGGCAAGGTTGATTCCAGCATTGCAGTCAGCCCGCGCGATTTTGCGGTTGCGAGGCTGCGAAAACAGGATTCCTGAAAGCCGTGAAACGTGCCGGTGGTGCCGAGCGCGACATGGCGCTTCAGCCAGCGGCTCGCCAGCCAGTCATGCAACGCATTGCCCTGGCGGTAGCCCTTGAACCAGCCATAGCACAGCTCCGTCAGCGGGCCGGAGACTTGATGGGCCAGCTGCTCATCCATCTCGGCGAGCCGACGGCGTTCGAGCTTTTCCTGCAGGGGCATGCGGCGTGCCGCGGGCAACAGCCGCAGCAACGGCCAGGGAAAGCGTTCGGGCTTGTAATAGAAGCCGGTCAGGAAATCGGTCGGGATGCCGCAGGCCGCAGCACCAGCCGGCACGCGATACATGTTTCCCTGCTTGGAAGGATGGCTGACGATGGCGCGCTGATCGCTCACGCGTTCATAACCGCAAGATACGCCTGCGCCGCCGCTGTCGGGTTGTGGCGCGCCAAATGAGCGGGTGCGGCGGCCAGCAGTTCCCCGATACGCGCGGGCTGGCGCAGCAATTCTGCCAACCTTGCGGCCAGTGCCGCGGCATCGCCATTGGGAAAGGTAAGGCCGCAGGGGCCGATGGCATCCGGCAGCCCGCCGCCGGCCGACCCCACCACGGCGAGACCGCAGGCAATCCCCTCCAGCGCCACGATGCCGAAGGGCTCGTTCCATAGAGATGGCACGACCAGGATGCGCGCCTCGTTCAGGCGCTGCACCAGCGCCTCGCCCGAGAGCGGCCCGGCGAATTCCACCTGGTTCGTCAGCCCGAGTGCGGCCGCTTGCGCACGGAGATTCTGCTCTTCCGGACCATGGCCGATGATCAGCAGGCGCGGCTGCAGCCCCTCCTTGCCCAGCTTTGCCATCGCCTCCAGCAACAAGGCGCAGCCCTTGTCGGAGACGAGGCGGCCGAGGAAAGCCAGATCGAAGGGCCGCACCGGTGCCTGCAGATCGCGGAAGATGTGATCGGCGTAGGGGTTGGGAATGATGGCCGCGACCTTCGGCAGGTCATCGGCGATGGCTTGCGAGATCGCCACCGACCGGGTGAAGGCAAGCAAGGCGCGCTTCAGGCAATTGAGCGCGCCCAGCCCGCCATCGGCGCGGCGCAAGCCGGTCTGATGGGCCACCACCCAGCGCCGCCAGCAGAACAACATCGGAAGAGCCGCGCGCAGCGAAATATGATTGTGCAGCACGACTTGCGACCAGCAGACGAGGCGCAGCATCCGGAAAAACCCGGGCTGGCGATAGACGCGGTAAGGAAAATCATCCGCCGCCGGATTGGGCGTGCGAGTCACCAGCCGCACCTCATGTCCCAGGCTGGTGAATCCCCGCGCCAGCGCATCGGCGGAGGTCTCGATCCCGCCCAGATGAGGCAGGAAGGCATAAGCATAGATCAGGATACGCACGGCAGCCCGATACCGGCCAGCGCCTGTTTCAGCCCGGCGATATCCTCGCGAAAGCCCCAGCCATCGATGATCTCGAGGCTGCGCCGGCCCAGTGCGGCCGTCTGCGCCGGCGACGACAAAGCTTCAGCGAGTGCCGCCGCCAGCCGATCCACATCGTTGACCGGAACGATCGAACCGTTCTCGCCCGGCCTCACCAGATCGGGGCCGGAGCCGACCTGGTCGCTGACCACGATGGCCCGGCCGGCGTTCATCGCCTCGTTCACCACCAGCCCCCAGGGCTCGCGGCGCGAGGGCAGCACGAAGACGTCGGCCAGATCGTAGAAGGCCGGCAATTCGCCCTGGTTGCGGAAGCCGGCGAAAAACACACGCTCAGCCACGCCCAGATCGCGTGCGCGTTCGCTCAGCATGGCGCGCAGGGGGCCGTCGCCCACGAAGCAAAGGCTGGGCCAGGGATCGCCCAGCCGCGCGAAAGCCTCCAGCAAGATCTCCGGCGCTTTGATGGGCGTGAGCTTGCCGGAGAAGACGATGCGCGGCCTGTCGGCGGGAATGCCGAGTGAAGGAAGAAAAGCGTTGCGATTGGGCGCGGCGGCTTTCGCACCCGATTGGAAGCGCTGATTATCCACGGCATAGGGCACCGAGAAGATGCGATCGGCGCGGAAGCCCTGCTCGCGGTAATAGCGCCGGTTCAGGCTGCCGATGGCGAGTGCCGCATCGACCAGCGTCCAGAGCCCGGCAAAGAACGCGCGCTTGGCGATCTTTTTGGCGGGACCGCGCGGCATGCTGATGGGCGTGGCTTCGTCGCGCAGCATCACCTTTAGCCCCAGGCGTTTCGCCGTCAGCATGGCGCCGAGATTGAACACGCGCGCATAGCCATGAACCCAGAGCACGTTGAAACGGCCCTGGCGCAGCCGCTTGGCCAGACCGTAGTTCAATGGTCGAAGATAACGCGTGACGCGCATGGGATCGTCCAGCGCCGGCAGGAATTCATGCTCGAAGCCATCCAGCAGCGGCGTATCCCAGGCGATGGTCTGGCCGAAGCCTTCATCGGTATAGGGCTTCAAACCCATGGGGCTGCGATAGAAGGCCTTGAGCGAAAGGCCCGGCTCGGCCGCGATCAGCCGCAGCAGCGGCGATTGATACTGGATGGGATGCGAGACGAGATAGGCGATGCGCACCGGCTCTTTGTTTATGGCTGGCGCAATCATGCCGTCCTCGCCTGTGGCGCGATCTCATCCAGCAGCCGCGACACGCGTTTACAGTTGGCTTCGACGGAATAGTAGTCGAGACCGGCCGGCCGGCCCTTGGGACGCGCCAGCACGTCGCGAATGCCACCCGAAACGCTTGCCGGATCGTCGGGATCGACCAGCAGGCCGAGCTTGCCGTCGAGCAGCGCCTCGCGCCCGCCATCCTTGCGGCTGGCAAGGGCGGGAATGCCGCAGCCCAGCGCTTCCAGAATCACAATGCCGAACCCCTCGCCGCGGCTCGGCATGACATAGGCGTCAGTGATGCGGTAATGCGCCACCTTCTCCTCTTCAGCAATGCGCCCAGCGAAGATCACGCGGTCGGCGAGGCCGAGGGATTTTGCCTTTGCCTCCAGCCGCGGCCGGTCCGGACCGCCGCCGCCGATCAGATAGACGAGATCGGGATTGTCCCATAGCAGGCCCGGCATGGCCTCCATCACCTCATCCATGCCCTTGGCCCGTTCGGCGCTGACCAGCCGGCCAAAGGTAAAGAGCACGCGCTTGCCAGCGAGGCCATAGCGCGCGATCAGCGCCGGGTCGGGCGGCCCGGGCCGGAACAGGTCGAGATCGACGATGCAGGGCAGAAGTCGCAGCCGATCCGCCGGCAGATAGGCCCAGGATTGGAAACGCGATGTCGTTACCTCGCTGATGGAGATGACGCGATCGGCCCGCCGACAAAGCCAGGCGAGCAGCGGATTGCCCGGCCGCTCCCAGGCATCAATGCCGAAGATCATCAGCCAGAGCGGGGCGCCGCGCAGCAGGCTTGCAAGCCACGCCACCGGCAGCAGGCGAATATGCAGGCAGAGGACGAGATCGGGCTTGGGACCGAACAGCGCCTTGAGCGAGGTGGCGAGATAGGCGCCCATGCCACCGGCCGCCTGTCGCCGCCAGTCGAGCTTGGCCGGCAGCGCCTCCCGTGTCGCACCCACGATGCGCGGCACGGCGATAATTCTCTGCACGCGCCTATCGGCGGCCAGCGCCTCGATGACATCGCGGTTATTGCGCGAAATACCACCCAGGCTGCCATAGGCATCATGCAGGAAGATAAGGATACGCATCAGCCGAGGCGCCGTTTCACGATTGCGCCACCATCCTCCGCCGTCAGGCGCCAGAACCAGGGGTGCCAATAAAGCGGCCGTTCCGCGGCCATGCGCCGGCAAAGCGGATTGGCGGTGCCGTAGCCAGCGATACCGGCGGCAAGACGCGTGCGCTGATCGCCGGCAATTTCTTGCGGTGTTGTGATCAGCCCGCGCCCGCCTGTGGCGGCATGATCGATGAAGGCGCGCAGCAATTTCCAGGTGGCAGCGACACCAAAGCGTTCGGCGATATCGCGCGCCGCGGCCGCGGCGATCCGCCGGGCGAGATCGCCATCGGCCATCAGCTGAGAGGCCGCGGTGCGCAGGCCCGCATAATCCTCGACGATGAATCCTGTTTCGCCTGAATGAATCAATTCAGCCTGGGCATTGTCGCCCCAGGGTGTCGCCTGCGCGATCACCGGCAGGCCCGCGAGGGCCGCTTCCGCAAGGGCATAGCCGAAGGATTCGCCATAGCGGGCATAGTGAATCATCACATCGGCCGCCGCCATGTAGCGCTTGACCGTGGCGCGGTCGGTGGCAAAGGGTGCCAGGGTGGCGCGCCCACCCATGGCACGGCGAATGACGCTCTCGCGATTGGCCGGCGCAGAGAGAAAGACGAAATGCAGCCGGGGAAATTCCCGCAGCAGCCGCGCGCCATGGACGATCAGCAGGTCACTCCATTTGCGCGGATCAGCCCGGCCAACGCGCAGCGCAATAAAAGCATCGGCCGGCAGGCCGAGCGCCTGGCGCAATAGGGCTTTGCTTTGCGAGGGCAGCTCGCTCGCGGCAACCGGATTGTTGCCGGCTGCCAGCGCGAGCGGCGCCTTGGCCAGTTCATCGGCGCTTGGCCAGTGGCCGAACATCTGTCGGAGATATTTGGCGAGCGCGGTACCGGAGACACAGAAGCTGCCCTTCAACCCCTCGGCAATCGCACTGCGGTCGAGCCAGCCGAAATGATTCACCTCCAGCGGCAGCACCACGCTGCCGGCGAGCCGCCGGATCAGATCGTTCCATTTCGCTTCCGGTTTGCCCGCGCGGTTAAGCAGGGCGACCGCAGGGCCACGACTTTTGATCGATTCCGCAGCGCTGCCGATGTCGCCGGCGAAAATTTCCACTTTAACCCCTGCCTCGCGCAGCCGGGCTCCCGTGGGCCCATCGCAGTCGAGCGCGATCACCCGCTGGCCCAGCGGCCCGCCCTCGATCGGAGCGGCCGTGGCGAGAAGCTCGATCGAGCGCTCGGTACCGCCCTGGCCGAGCTCGGCGGCGACGTGGACGATGGGATTCATGGAACGGCGTAAGGCCGGCGCGGTTCAGCGGGATGGTGGAACAAGGCCCGGCGACCATAACATCGGGCGAGTGCTGGCGACAGCGGGCTTCATTGGCTATAGCCTCGGCCGTCCATCGACCAACGCCAGGGCAATTGGGCTTTGCGTATCCTTCACGTCATCGGCGATCTGGCACCTGCCAGCGGCGGCCCCGCCAAGGCGGGCTTCGAGATGGCCCGCGCGCTCGTGCGCCGCGGGCATGAGGTTGCAATCTATACGACCGATTTCGGGCAGCCGGCCGACGCACCCCGCGATCAGTTGCGTGACGGCGTGCGCCTGCGCTTTTTCCCGCTGCAGCCGCCGCGCATCTGGCTCGCTTCCTGGCCGATGCGCCGGGCGCTCGCCCGAGACCTGCCGACGTTCGATCTGCTGCACCTGCATTCCCTTTATCTGTTTCACGACTTGGCGGCCGGCAACCTCGCCATGAGGATCGCCAAGCCCTATCTGGTGCGGCCCCATGGCTCGCTCGATCCCTATATCTTCCGCCGTCACCGTTTGAAGAAGGCGATCTTCGACCTCTGGTTCCAGAATCGCGTGCTGGCCGGCGCCTCGGCCATCCATTACACGGCGCAGGAAGAGATGCATCTGGCCGAGCCCTATGTGCATGGGGCGCCCGGCGTCGTCATCCCCAACGGCCTCGATCCTGCGGATTATGCCAAACTACCCTCCAGGGGAACGTTTCGCGCCCGCCATCCCGAGATCGGCGAGCGCCGGATCCTGCTGTTCCTCAGCCGCATCAATTTCAAGAAGGGGCTGGATATCCTGGCCGGCGCGGTGGGCCAGCTCACCCAGGATGACGTGCATCTCGTCATTGCTGGGCCCGATGGCGGCTATCTGGCGGAGACCAAGCGCTTTGTCGCCGAAGCGGGCATCGCCGAGCGCACCACCTTCACCGGCATGCTGACCGGCCAGGATAAACTCGCTGCCTTCACCGATGCCTCACTCTTCATCCTGCCCTCCTATAGCGAGAATTTTGGCATCGCCGTGGTGGAAGCCATGGCTTGCGGGGTACCGGTTCTGATTTCCGACAAGGTCAACATCTGGCGCGAGGTCGCGGCCGATGGCGCCGGGCGCGCGGCGCCCTGCGATGCCACGGCCTTTGCCGGCGAGATCGCGGCCATGCTGGCCGATCCGGCAGCGCTTGCCGCTATGGGCGCCGCCGGGCGCCAGGCCGTGAGCCAGCGCTATGACTGGTCGGTCATCGCCGAGCGTCTGGAAAATGTCTACGCGGCAATCGTCGCGGGCCGGCGCGATTTCGGCTAGAAGGCGGAATGAGCCTTGACCCCGAAGCGGCGATGCGCTGCCTGCTCTGCGGCAGCGAACTGGTGCCGGTGCTGGAGCAGGTCTTCGATACCCGTTTCGGTCTGCCCGGCGCCTATACCATCCATGGCTGCCGACGCTGCGGGCTGGAGCACACCTTGCCTCGCCCGGAACAGGACGAGCTCAATCGCCTGTACGAAGAGCATTACAACTTCGCCGAGGTAACCGGCCGTTCCTATCGCGGCTTGCGCGGTTTATTGCATTCGCAGCTGATCTATCGCCTGTGGATGGCAATCGACGGCGATGTCAGTTTCCATTCCCGGCGCGGCCATGGCCGGCTGCTGGATGTGGGCTGCAATGAAGGGCGCGGGCTCACCTTCTATCGCGCCAACGGGTTTGATGCCGAGGGGCTGGAGCTGAACGGCGTCGCCGCCGCCGCGGCACGCGCCCGAGGCTTTGTCGTGCATGAAGAACCGCTCGACGGATTCCGGCCGCAGCAAGCCTATGACGTCATCGTCATGTCCAACGTTCTGGAACACTTCCTCGATTTCCGCGAAGCGCTGGTCGATATACGGCGCCTGCTGACGGAGAATGGCGAGGTCTGGATCAGCCTGCCCAACTGCCATAGCTGGCTGCGCCGTCGTTTCGGCCGCTTTTGGATCAACTGGCATGTGCCGTTCCACATCGTTCATTTTTCGCACAAGACATTGGGCCGGGCGCTGCGCGAGGCGGGCTTCGATATCGTACGCGAGAAGCAGATCACCCCGGCGCTGTGGGTGGCGCAAACCGCCATCGCCCGTTTCTGCGCCCGCCAGGGCAACGTCACGCGCGCGCTGCGTCACGCCAAACTGATCATCCCGCTGATCCTGCTATCCCGCTTCGTCCTGTTTATCTGGCTCTGGCTGAACAACCGGCTGCGCCGGGGCGATTGCCTCGTCATTGCCGCGCGCAAGATCTGAGCCGGCGCTTTGCGCATCCTGATCCATGGGCTGAACTACGCGCCGGAGCCCACCGGCATCGGCAAGTTCACCGGCGAGATGGCGGAATGGTTGGCTGGACGCGGCCACCGGGTGCAGGTCGTGACGACCCCGCCCTATTATCCCGATTGGCGTATCGGTGCCGGTTATTCATCTTGGGGCTGGCGACATGAGACCATCGCCGGAGTCGACATCTATCGCTGCCCGCTCTATGTGCCGAACAAGCCTCGGGGCACCACCCGCCTGCTCCATCTGCTGAGTTTCGCCGCCAGCAGCCTGCCCGTGGCAATGGCGCGCTCGCTGATCTTCCGCCCCGATGTGGTGATCACCATCGCGCCGGCGCTGGTCTCGGTTCCGGGAAGCTGGATCGCCGCGCGGCTGGCCGGTGCCCGTGCCTTTCTCCACATCCAGGATTTCGAGATCGATGCTGCCTTTGCGCTTGGCATCGTCTCTGGCGGGCCTGTGCGGCGCCTGGCCCTGGCGCTGGAGTCCTGGCTGCTGCGCCGCTTCGATGCCGTCAGCAGCATCACG
>DASXQK010000410.1:0-5451 GCA_036493015.1 Dongiaceae bacterium
GCTCGCGGCTGACGAGGCGCATGGCGATCTTGGCCGTGGTGGTGGTTTTGCCCGAGCCCTGGAGACCGACCATCATGATGACGACCGGCGGTTCGGCATTGAGGTTTATGGCGGAGGATGTGCTGCCCAGCGCTTCGACCAGCGCGTCGTGCACAAGCTTCACCACCATCTGGCCGGGGGTGACGCTCTTCAGCACCGCTTCGCCGACCGCGCCTTCGCGCACCTTGGTGAGGAAATCCTTCACCACCGGCAAAGCGACATCGGCCTCCAGCAGCGCCACGCGCACTTCGCGCAGGGCCGCGTCGACATCGGCCTCGCTGAGAGCGCCGCGACGCGTCAGCCGTCCGAAGACATCGCCAAGCCGTTCTGTCAGCCGATCGAACATCAGGTTCCTATCGCCAAAATCGCCGCAAAACACGAAAGCGCCCGTGCGCGACACTCGCGGACGGACGGGGCCCCTCGGGGCCAAGTTGCCTAACTTCTTGAAGGCGGGCGGAAACTAGTCGCGCGGCGGCGGAGAGTCAACAACAGACCCGTCCCGCCGATCAAAGTATCGCGATATTTCATAGGCTTGATAGATTGGTGCCATGTCATATTCCACCCCCCTTATCGTCAGCGGTGCCGATAGCGGCTATTTCGAGCTGCTGCAGGGCTGCCTGCGCTCGATCCGCGACAAGCCGGAGGGTCGAAGGATTGCCCTTGGCATCCTCGATGTCGGGCTGGCCGCCGGCGAGCGGCAATGGCTCGAAGAGCAGGGTGCGAAGGTCGTGGCACCCGGCTGGGATCTGGATTTCCCGGAGCGCGATCAGACGCCGCGCTACAAACAGGCGCAATGCGGCCGCCCCTTTATCCCGAAGCATTTTCCCGGCCACGATCTCTATCTCTGGATCGATGCGGATGCCTGGGTGCAGGACTGGGCGGCGGTCGACCTCTTCTTCCGCGCGGCAGCCGACAACACCATTGCCCTGGTGCCGGAGATCGATCGCAGCTATCGGAATTTCTTCCACGCCTGGGAGGAATTCCATGGCGTGATCGGCGAAGGCTATCGCGCGATCTTCGATGAGCCGCTGGCCGAACGTTTGACGCGCCAGCCGCTATTGAACAACGGCGTATTCGCACTCGCCGCGGGTGCGCCCCATTGGCAGGCCTGGGCCGATACCTTGCGCACAGCACTTCAGCGAAGCCGCAACCAGCTGGTCGATATGACCAGCCTCAATCACGTCGTCTATGAACAGAAGCTGCCAGCGCATTTCCTGCCGGCCTGGTGCAACTGGATCGCCCATCACGCCGAACCGCGACGCGACGCGGCGCTGGGTTATCTGAGCGAACCCAATTTGCCTTATCAGAAACTCGGCATCGTCCATCTCACCCTGTGGATGAAGAGTCGCACCGATATGCGTTATCCTGGCCCGATACCAAACTAAGGAGTCTGATCCATGGCGAGATCGAGTAAACCCGTTGCCATCGTCGTGGGTGTCGGCCCCGGTCTGGGCGCAGCATTGGTGCGGCGCTTCGCCAACGAAGGCATGGCCGTCGCGCTTGCCGCGCGCCAGGGCGATCGGCTGGCAAGCCTGGCCAAGGAGACGGGCGGCAAGGCCTATGGTTGCGATGCGACGGTTGAAACCGCGGTGGGCGATCTGTTCGCGGCGATCGAGCGCGATCTGGGTCACCCGGAACTCGTCGTCTTCAATGCCGGCGGTTATGTACGCAAGCCCATTGCCGAGCTTTCCGTCGCCGATGTTGAAAATACCTGGCGCAGCAATTGCCTTGGCGGATTTCTCGTCGGCCGCGCCGCGGCTCAGGCCATGCTGCCGGCGGGCAGCGGCACCATCATCTTCACCGGGGCCACGGCGGCGATGCGCGGCGGCGTCAATTTCGCCGCCTTCGCCATGGGCAAGTTTGGCCTGCGGGCATTGGCGCAGAGCATGGCGCGTGAATTGGGGCCAAAGGGCATCCATGTGGCGCATACCATCATCGACGGCGGGATCGGTGAGAACACTGAAGCAACCAAGCTAGCGCCGGCGGCAATCGCGGATGCCTATTGGCATCTGCACCGCCAGGCGAAAAGCGCCTGGACCCAGGAACTCGATCTGCGTCCCTGGGCCGAGAAATTCTAAAGGAGGCCGCGATGCTGCAGGTGCTGGACCATGTGAATATCCGCACGGCCAATCTGGCTGCGCTGCGCCGGTTCTATGCCGACGTCCTTGGCATGAAGGACGGCGCCCGTCCGCCGTTCAAATTCGGCGGCGCCTGGCTTTATTGCGGGGAGCAGGCCGCGGTCCACCTGGTGGAAGTAGCATCCCATCCTGCGGGTCAGCAGCCGCGCATCGAACATTTCGCCTTCCGCGCCGCGGGCATGAGCGAGTTCCTGGCCAGGCTGAAGGGCTCTCGCACGGCCTATCAGATTTCGGTGGTGCCGGGTTCCGGCGTGCGCCAGGTCAACGTCCTCGATCCCGACGGCAACCACATCGAAGTGCAGTTCGCCGGGACCGAGGAAGCCGATCTGTCCGTCTATAACCCTAAAAGGGTTTAACTGCCGGCGGCCTTTGCCATCGGCTGGCTCGCCGCCAGACCCGCGGCAAGATCGCGCTTGGAGATATCGATCAGCAGCATCATCGCTTCGCGGGCGCCCGGCGCGTCATGGCGGCGGATCGCCTTCAGCACGGCGCCATGGAGCGGCAGGGAGTGACGGAAGCCTTTGGGGTTCGCGACCGAGAGCCGGATACTGATGGAGAGTGCCACCTCCACCACCGAACCCAGCGAACGCAGCAGTTCATTGCCCGTGGCGCGTAGGATCGAGAGGTGGAAAGTCATGTCCGGTGCAGCGAAGGCATTGCCGTCTTCGGCGGCGGACATCGCTTCAAACGCGGCTTCCATGCGTGCGATATCGGCCACGCTGGCACGCTCGGCCGCGAAGGCCGCCGCCGCGGGCTCGATGACCCGGCGCATCTCATAGAGCTCGTCGACATAATGGTCGGGCGTGTTGCCGTCGAAGGCCCAGGTCAGTACGTCCGGATCGAGGAAGTTCCAGCTTTCCCGCGGACGAACCCGGGTTCCGGTCTTGGGTCGCGATTCGATCAGACCCTTGCCGGCCAGCACCTTGATCGCCTCGCGCAACGCGGTGCGGCTGACACCGAGGCGTTGGCTGAGTTCGGTTTCACTGGGTAGAAGCTCGCCTGGCTTCACCAGCCCGCCGAGAATTCGTCTTCCGATGTCATGGGCCACCTGCCCATGCAGGCTGCGGCGAGAAAATGTGCGCGACGACGGAGCCCTCTGATCGGCCTCCGATTTGTCAGTATTTATTTTGTCGGTCAACATTGTGTCCCCAATTTTGGCTCCTGGCAGGGGGATGAACTATCCCGCCAGTGCCAATTCCCCGAGTAAGGACCATGTTCCCAAGCACGGCCCCGATTTATTAATATTATATTAACGAGCCCTTAGAACGCAAGAAACTCTATGGCCCGAAAAAGCGTTCGTCCGACAAATCTGGATCACAATCTCGTGAGGGGAGTTATTTCTGTACCCAATCCGGCGATCCAAAACCCGTTTTGCGGGTACGGCATTTCAAACCGGCTTCTTGGCCTGTCGCCTGTCGGCCGGATCTCGGGCAGGGGCCCCGTGGACTTGCACCCGGTCGGCAGGTAAACAGCGGGCACGTTTTGCCCTCGGAGTGCCGCCGATGCCGTTCATGGACCGCGACAGTTTCATCGCCCTGCTGGACAAGCTGGGCGATGCCGACGACGCCAAATGCCTGGCCGCGGCTCGGGAAATCGACCAGCGCATGCAGGCAGCGAACCTCAAATGGTCCGACCTGCTGGCCCCGGTTGGCGGCCGCGACGACGATGACGGCGACGAGGCGGCGGATAGTGGCGAGCCGCTGGACCGCAGCGCCGAGCCGATCACCGAGGATTTCGCCCTGATCGACCGCATGCTCGCCCGCAGCGGCCTTTCCGACGACATGCGCGACGAACTCACCGGTATGCGCGCGGATATCGGCAGCGGCCAGTTCACCGCCCGCGACCGCAAATATTTGCAGAGTCTGGAAGCGCGGCTTTCTCGCTAGAGCGAGGCCGCCTGCCGGCGGTAATTTTCTTCGGCCAGCCTGTCGGAATCGCCTTTGGCTGACCGTCCTTAGCCAAGGAAGGAAGCGCCATGCTCTATGCCATCCTCTGCTATCACGATGAAGACCTGGTCGGCTCCTGGAGCAAGACCGAGGATGACGCTGTCCTTGCCAAACGCGCCCTGGTGACCGACAGGCTCGCAGGCCAGGGCAAGCTCGGCCCTGTCGCCCGGTTGATGCCCACTACCGCCGCCGTCACCGTTCGTTCGGGCAACGAGCCGCTGGTGCTTGATGGCCCCTTCGCCGAGACCAAGGAACAGTTGCTGGGATTCTACGTCGTCGATTGCGTCAATCTGCAGGAGGCGATCGAGACGGCCCGCCAGATGGGCCGCGGCGAATCCGGCAGTTTCGAAATCCGCCCCTTGCGCATTTTCCGCCCCGGCACCGCGAAAGCGGAGATGGCGGCGCCGTGAACGATCTCGCCTGGCTCGATGCCGCGCTGCGTTCGGCCCGGCCCCAGGCGATCGGCGCGCTGCTGCGCTATTTCCGCAATCTCGACCAGGCCGAGGAAGCGTTCCAGGAAGCCTCATTGCGCGCCCTCAAGCACTGGCCGCTCAATGGACCACCGCGTGATCCCGCCGCCTGGCTGATCCTGGTCGGACGCAACACGGCGCTGGACGCGTTGCGCCGGCGCAAGCGCGAGGCGCCGCTGCCGCCCGACGAGGTGATTTCCGATCTCGAGGATGCCGAAAGCGATCTGGCAGAACGGCTCGACAATTCCAGTTATCGCGACGACATGCTGCGGCTGCTGTTCATCTGCTGCCATCCTGAATTGCCGGCGACCCAGCAGATAGCGCTGGCGCTGCGCGTCGTCTCGGGCCTCACGGTCAAGGAGATCGCGCGGGCTTTCCTGGTGAGCGAGGCCGCCATGGAGCAGCGCATTACCCGGGCCAAGCGGCGCATCGAGGCGGCGGACGTGCCCTATGAAACACCCGGCGCCATCGAGCGGGCCGAGCGCCTGGCCGCGGTCGCCGCCATGCTTTATCTGCTGTTCAACGAGGGGTATTCGGCCAGCGGGGGCGAGGCACATATCCGCGCCGCCCTCTGCGAGGAGGCCATCCGGCTTTCACGCCTGCTGCTAAAGCTGTTTCCCGCCGAGCCCGAGATCATGGGTCTTCTCGCGCTGTTCCTGCTGCAACACGCCCGCGCCGCCGCGCGTTTCGATTCCGCCGGCGCCATCGTCCTGCTCGAAGCGCAGGATCGCGCGCTGTGGAACGGCAAGATGATCGCCGAAGGCCTCGCTCTGCTCGACAAGGCGATGCGCCACGCCCGCCCCGGCGCGTATCAGGTGCAGGCCGCCATCGCCGCGCTGCACGCGCGCGCCGCGCGGG
>DASXQK010000411.1:0-3013 GCA_036493015.1 Dongiaceae bacterium
GACACGATCTGCATTGCCCCGCCGCTTATGACGCCGGTCGAAACCCTCGATCGCATTGTCGATATCCTGCGGGATTCGATCGTGGCTGCGACGAAGTAGGGGGCGAGGAAAGTAGTCGACGAGCCGAGGGGGCTGCGGCATGGCCGGTGAATGGCGCAACTGGTCGGGTGGCGTGCGCTGCCATCCGCAGCGGGTGGCGAATGCCGCCGATGAAGACACCGTCGTCGGGCTCGTGCGTGATGCGGGCAAGATGGGTAAGCCCCTGCGGGTCACCGGCGCGGGCCATTCGTTCAGCCCGGTCTGTGCCAGCGATGGGATCGTCGCGACCCTGGATGGCTTGAGCGGCGTTATAGACGCTGACCGCGGAACCGGTGAAGCCTGGGTCTGGGCCGGCACGCGCATCGCCGATCTCGGTGATGCGTTGAAGGTCTTCGATCTTGGCATGGCCAACCAGGGCGATATCGACCGCCAGACCATCGCCGGCGCGATCTCCACGTCCACCCATGGTACCGGCATTAATTTCGGCACGCTCTCGACCCAGGTCGCGGCCTTGCGCCTGGTCAATGCCGAGGGCGACATGCAGGAGATATCGCCGGCGAAGGATGCGGAGCTGTTCCGCGCGGCCGCTGTTTCCTTGGGCCTGTTCGGCGTCGTCACCCAGGTAAGGCTGAAGGCCGTGCCGGCCTATCGGCTGTATGAAAAGACCTGGGCGGCGCCATTCGAGGAATGCAAGGCGGCCACGCCCGATCTGATGAAGAAGAACGAGCATTTCGAATTCTTCTGGGTCCCTTCCTACGACGCCTGCGCCATGAAATGCTTGAACACCACCGACGCACCGGTCACTCCGCCGGTGGCGCTCAGCGAATCGGCACCGCCCGGCACCATGGAGCGCTATCTCCATCCCGAGCGGGTCGACTGGAGCAATCGCATCTACCCGTCGGCGCGTGATGTGAAGTTCAATGAAATGGAATTCGCCGTGCCGTTCGAGCGCGGCTGGGATTGCCTGGAAGAGATCCGCAAACTGATGCAGACGAAGCACCGTCACGTCACCTGGGTGGTGGAGTATCGCTCTGTGGCGGCCGACGATCTGTTCCTCAGCCCCGCCCAGGGCCGCCAGACGGTGGCGATCTCGATTCACCAGGCGGCCGACGCCGACCATGAGCCGTTTTTCCGCGATGCCCAGGCCGTATTCCTGAACCATGGCGGGCGGCCCCATTGGGGCAAGATCCAGTATTGCAGCACGGTGCAGCTTCGTGCCGCCTATCCCCATTGGGACCGCTTCTGGAGCCTGCGCCGCCAATACGACCCCAAGGGCGTCTTCCTGAACGATTATCTCGGCCAGGTCGGCGGGGTGTAGGCGGCTAGAGGCAAGACAGGCGGCCGGCAGATGGCTTATTCTGCGGCTAGAGCAAGATCGGATCAGGTTGGATCAACCAGATCCGTGAATCTTGCTCTGAACTATAGAGTAGCGACTGATTCGCGCTTTAAAGCCAAGCTGGCTTAAAGCGATCAAGCGCTAACAAACCGGTATCGAGGACAACGGCGATGAGCAGCTCACGCGCTAACCTGGCAAGTGTCGAAAAATCCAGTTGCTGGTCACCGGCGGAACGGGAAACCCGGGTCACGTTGGCGGCCTGCTACCGGCTGGTTGCCCGCTATCGCATGACCGATCTCATCTATACCCACATCTCTGCCCGGGTGCCGGGGGTGAAGGATCAGTTCCTGCTCAACCCCTATGGGCTGATGTTCGAGGAAATCACCGCCTCCAGCCTGGTGAAGATCGATCTCGAGGGCCGCCAGGTCGAAGATAACGGCTATGGCGTCAACGCCGCCGGCTTCACCATCCACAGCGCTATTCATGCGGCGCGCCACGACGTCGCCTGCGTGCTGCACACCCATACGCGCGCGGGCTTCGCCGTTTCCTGCCAGAAGCAGGGCCTGCTGCCGCTGAACCAGATGTCGCTGCAGTTCCACAATCGCCTCGGCTATCACGATTACGAGGGCATTGCGCTGGACCATGACGAGCGGCCGCGACTGGTGGCGAGCCTCGGCCGGCATTACGCGATGATCCTGCGCAATCACGGCCTGCTGACCGCCGGCCGCACGATCCCGGAGGCCTTCAGCCTGATGTTCTATCTGGACCGCGCCTGCGAGATCCAGGTCGCGGCCCTTTCCGGCGGCAGCGAGTTGATCTATCCCTCAACCGAGGTCCAGGAAAAGACCGCCCGCCAGCACGAGATGGATAACGAGCCCATCGGCGATCTGGAATGGACCGCCCATATCCGCATGCTCGATCGCGAGGATCCGAGCTATCGCAACTAGGATCGAGGTCCCGGCCCGCGAGGGCCGCGCTGTAGAGGTCGCACGGGGCCGGCGCCTGCGTATCACCACCCCCAGAGGCGCCCAGGCCGCGGATTTCTTTGCCTATAACGCGGCCAATACCGCTGAGTGGCTATCGCCCATGCATAGCTGGGTGACGACCTTCTGCGTCAAACCGCGGGAAAGCGATGTGCTGATCTCCCGATTTCGCCGGCCGATGGTGAAAGTGGTGAAGGATGGCGCCGCCGGCACCCACGACATGATGATCGCCGCCTGCGACCAGGCGCGCTACGAGTTCTTCGGCCACAAGGGCCCGCATGCGAGCTGCGCCGAAAACCTGGCGGTTGCCATGCGCCGCCTGGGGCATGAGATCGGCGTCGTGCCGCAGCCCGTCAACTTCTTCACCAACACGATCATCGAGCGCGACGGGCGCCTCGTCTCGCCGCCGAACCCTGTGGCGCCAGGCGCCTTTGTCGAGGTCGAGGCGCTGATGGACCTCATCTGCGTCGTCTCCTCCTGCCCCTTCGACCTGCCGGTCGAGGGCTGGACGATCAATGCGCAAGGCGGTCCCACGGAGCTGGTGCTGGACGTCAGTTAGGCGGGATGTCTCCTTACCCTGAGCCGTCAAAGAAAGCTCCCTCTCCGCCCTTTAGGGGGGAGAGCGACTGTGTTGCGGGTCAAGCGATTTGCCATG
>DASXQK010000412.1:0-3982 GCA_036493015.1 Dongiaceae bacterium
TCACCATGGGCAACGCGCCGGGCCTTGGCGTCGAGGTGATCGAGGAGAGTCTGGGCGAACCGTTTTTGCGGGTGAAGGCGTAAGAAGGCCGCGCCTACCCCAAGTCGCCAGAGACAACCTCTCGCGGCTGCACTCTCGCTCGTCATGCCCGGCCTTGAGCCGGGCATCCATTCTTGGCTTGAAAAAAGATGGATGGCCGGGTCAAGCCCGGCCATGACGGGCTAGGAAAGCGGGGCGGCCGCTTACCGCACACAGCCGCCAATCGGCTTCTGGCAGAGAAGCCCCTGGCTGGTGCAGAGCGCTACCGCCCGATCGGCAGTCGCGGCCGTGCCCCAGCCATAGCCGCCGCTGCCATTATTGCCGGTGGTGATATAGCCGCAGCCTTCATTGTAGAGATCGACGATCTTGCAGCTCGAAACACCCTGACGGGCACATTGCGCGAGGGCAGCACGCTGGGCCGCATCTTCGCTGTCGCCGATGGCCCAGCCCACGCCGGCATGCCCGGTGCCGCCAACCGGTGCGCTATCGATGCCGGCGGCGATCGCCGCCCATTGCGGCGGGGGCGGGGGCGGTGGTGCCGGGGGCGGAGCCGGGGGCAGGGATGCCTGTTGCGGTGCGGCGGGCTTCGGCGGTGCTGGTTGCGGCTGTACGGCTGGCGTATTGGCCGCCGTGGCCACGCAGTCGATCCGGCATTCGCCAGTTCCGCAATGCAGCCAGGTGGTGGTGGCCGCACTTCCGCTCGTTGCTTCGGGACCCAGGAAGGTGACCCGGCCGGGACGCGACAGGCGATATGTGTCGGCCTGGACGCCGCCGGGCCAGCGCCAGCAGACCGCGAGCGCCGCCGGCTTGGCGCAGCGATTGTCGATATTGAGGGCGTAATGCCCACCGAGCGGCTTGGCCATGGCGGCGCTGTAGCAATCGGCAGCAGCGCTGCCCGCATCGAACAGCGCGCCGAGACAAAGACCCGACAGCAGGGCGGCGGTTACGATCCTCAACATCCCTCCGGCGCCAGCGCCCTGTTGGGGCGCTGGTGATGGCGATTACTCTTACCCGGCCGCCCGAAGGCGGCCAGTAAGCTTTAAGTGATCAGCCAGCAGCGTTGGAAATCAGATGGTGACGCTGGCGAGCGGCGGGAAGCCGTTGAAGTTCACCGCCGAATAGGTGGTGGTATAGGCGCCCGTCGCCAGGATCCAGACCTTGTCGCCGGCCTTGAGCGCCAGCGGCAGGCGGAAATCGGCCTTCTCATACATGATATCGGCGCTGTCGCAGCTCGGGCCCGCGAGCACCACCGGCCCGCTCTCGCCGCCGTCATGGGCGGTGACGATGCGATAGCGGATCGCCTCATCCATCGTCTCGGCGAGGCCGCGAAACTTGCCGATATCGAGATAGACCCAGCGGCGGTCGTCATCGCCGCCCTTGCGGGAAACCAGCACGACCTCGGCCTGGATCACGCCGGCATCGCCGACGATGCCGCGGCCCGGCTCGACGATGATTTCCGGCAGCGCCACGCCGAAACGCCGGCGCACCGCCTCGCGGATCGCCTTGCCATAAGCGGTCATTGCCGGGACGTCGCTGTGATAGCGGGCGGGAAAACCACCGCCGACATTGACCATGCGCAAACTGACGCCGCGTTCGCCAAGACGCGCAAACAGCGCCGACGTGGTCTCGAGCGCCTTGTCATATTGGGCGAGGTCGGTCTGCTGCGATCCCACATGGAAGGAGACGCCATAGGCATCGAGCCCCAGCGCCTTGGCCTGGACCAGCAGATCCTCGGCCATCGCGGGCTCGCAGCCGAATTTGCGCGAGAGCGGCCACTCGGCGCCCTCGCATGCCATCAGCACGCGGCAATAGACCTTGGCGCCCGGCGCGCTCGTCGCGAGCTTGGCCAGCTCTTCCTCGCTATCGAAGGCGAAGAGGCGAACCCCCCTCGCATAAGCAGCGGCGATGTCGCTCTGCTTCTTGATGGTGTTGCCGAAGGAGAGGCGCTCTGCCGTGGCACCCTGGCCGAGGCAAAGATCGATCTCGCCCAGGCTCGCGGTATCGAAATTGGCGCCGATGGCGGCAAGCCGCGCCACGATCTCGGGCGCCGGATTGGCCTTCACGGCATAGAACAGGCGTGCGCCAGGCAGCGAGCCCGCGAGCTGGCGGAAGTTGTGCTCGACCAGGTCGACATCGACCACGAGACAGGGCGACGGGATCTCCGCCGTTGCCAGGAAGCGGGCGATGCGCGGTGGCATGGCGCCCCGCTCGGCCGGCAGTTCCGGCATGCGGACCAGCGCCAAAGGCGCTTTTTTCCGTGCTGCGCGAGGCAATGGAGAAGCAGCTGAAGAACCAGCCGCCGAACCAGTACGAGGCTTTTCGGAAAGACGAGTGCGGGCACGGCGGCCCGGATTGGAAGCCAACATCGTAAACACCCTTTAAGACCCGGCTACTCGACCGGCGTTATCAAAAAGGACGCTTCCGTCGTTGCATAAACCAACTGGGGCCAGTGGCACGTGCGTGTGCGTCTTGTGAGCGATGTAGTATCACCCGCGCCGAGTCGCAACAAGCCGCATGTGAGATTCTTGCGATAAATTTACCCGGTGTGTCCAAGCTGCATCGCTCAGCGGCCGGCGGGCATTTGGCGCAAACGCCTGGCGGGGCGCATCAGGGCGCGCCGGGGCCTCGCACGGTCCAGGTGCCGCCCTCGCCTGCCGGCTTTCGCAGCCGCTGCAGGATCGCACCCGGCTGCCACTGGCGCCAGTAGAAGGGCTGGCTGAAGCGCCCGCTCAGCGGGCCGTTGCCGCCTGTCACCTCGGGGCGCGCAAGCAGGATGTCGCAGAGACGCTCGAGCGGTAACGGGCGGGCCGCCGCCATCAACGCGCGGAAGGGCGCGGTGAAGCCCGCGCGCTTCCACTGGAAATACTCGCCATAGGCTGCCTCGTTGCCGGCCAGATAGTTCAGGTAATCCGCCAGCTCGGCCGGGCCGCTGAAGTCGTTGACGTCGATATAGCTCTTCGGCCCGGGCGCAAAATCGGCGACGTTCGGCGCGCCGCGATAGACCGGCAGCGTGCCGGCCAACAGGGGATCGAAGAATTTCTCGGTGACATAGTCCGGCGAGATCGAGTTCTCGAAGCTCAGGCAGAATTTGTAACGGGCGATGACCGACAGTTTGGTCGCGCGGCCGAGGTCTGGCCCGTCGGGCTGGCGGTTGGAGGCAAGCTTGCCATATGAGTCGACCCGCACCCGGCGCATCAACTGATGCAGATAGCGATAGCGCTGGCTGCGGTCATAGGGCGATGACTGGAACAGGACGGCCGGCGACGGCTCGCTCTTGGCCGCTGGCGCCGCCAGCATCGGATTGGCCGGATCGGGCGGGTAGGCCATCTCCGGCAGATAGTTGCACCATATGTCGCCGTCGCGCCGATAGGTCATGGTCAGCTCGAAATGGCGCATGAAGCGGGGATCGCGCAGTGCCGGCACGGTGACGTCGCTTTCCAGGCTCCAGGCAACCCAAAGCTGCCCCGGATATTTGCGCGCCTCCCAGATCCGCCGGCAGCCGGGAAGGTGAATGATGACGGCATCGGCTTCGGCCAGGCGCGAGCGGTCATGGGTGAAGTCGCAATGCTGCGAACCGGCAAGCGCGGACGTGTCGGGAAATGTCCCGAAGAAGGAATTGAAGAACAGGATCAACGGCCGACGCATCGCAGCGGGCAGGGCTTCAGGCGGTGCGGCGGCGCCAGCGCGGCAGGCGCCGCAGCAGGCCGGCAAACAGCAGCGGCCGCTCTCCCGGCAGGATGAAGCGGGTAAAGCCTGCCACCATCAGCCGCAGGATCATCAGGGTGGAGAAGACCATCCAGACAAAGGCGATGGCGGTCGAGACGGGGGGCGGATTGTCGGGCAGCCGCATCATCAGGAAGAAGGGCGCGTGCAGCGGGCTGAAGCTCAGTAGCGTGGCGATGAAGCCGTTGGGCTCGTTATAGACAAAGGTCACGAAGCCCAG
>DASXQK010000413.1:0-1760 GCA_036493015.1 Dongiaceae bacterium
GAAGAGGCCGTGTTCGCGTTTGCCGCCGAGCGCCCCAATCTTGCCGCCGCCGGGCGCACCGATGCCGGGGTCCATGCGCTGGGCCAGGTGGCCCATCTCGATCTCGCCCGCGAGACCAGCGCCGATACGCTGCGCGATGCGGTGAATTTTCATCTGAAACCGCAGCCGATCGCGATCCTGGCGGCCGAAGCGGTGAACGAAGACTTCCATGCCCGCTTTTCGGCCATCGGCCGGCGATATCTTTATCGCATCGTCAACCGCCGCGCGCCGCTGGCCCTGATGCGCAGCCGCGCCTGGCAGGTGCAGATACCGCTGGATGGCGATGCCATGCACCAGGCGGCGCAGCGACTGATCGGCAACCACGACTTCACCAGCTTTCGTTCCTCGATCTGTCAGGCAGCCTCGCCAGTCAAGACGCTGGACCGGCTGGATGTGGAGCGCGAGGGCGAGGAAATCCGCATCCGTGCTGCAGCCCGCTCGTTCCTGCATCACCAGGTGCGCAACATGGTGGGCACTCTGAAACTGGTGGGCGAGGGCCGCTGGCGCCCGGATGACGTCAGCGCGGCACTGGCTGCGCGCTCGCGCAGCGCCGCCGGACCGACGGCACCGCCGGAGGGCCTGTTCCTGGCCGAGGTTCGCTATTAGAAGCTGACGATTAACCGGCGCGGTATAGTCTCGCTCCATGAGCGATCTGTTCCCCGGATTCGAGCACCGCCGCATCACCGTCGCGGGCGTTGAGATCAATTGCCGGCTTGCCGGCGAAGGCCCGCCGCTGCTGCTGCTTCACGGTTATCCGCAAACCCATGCCTGCTGGCATCGGCTGGCGCCGTTGTTGAAGGGCGATTATCGTCTCGTGCTGCCGGATCTGCCGGGCTATGGCGATAGCGGCTTTCTGGAACCCGACGCCGCCAACCACGCCTATTCCAAGCGCAATATCGCGGCCATCATGGCGGGCGTGATGCAGGCCCTGGGACATGAGCGCTTCATCGTCGTTGGCCATGACCGGGGCGCCCGGGTCGCCTATCGCCTGGCGCTCGACCGGGCGGACCTTGTCGACAGCCTTGCCCTGCTCGACATCATCCCCACCATCGAGACCTGGGAAGCGATGAGCGGCCTGGGCTCGGTTGGCGAATTCCATTGGCCGCTGTTGGCCCAGGGCGGCGGATTGCCCGAAGCGCTGATCCAGCACGATAGCGATTTCTTCCTGCGCTATCTGATGATGCGCTGGGCCGGCGATGCGGGCCGCATCGACACGCGCGCGCTGGCTGAATATCAGCGCTGCTTTCGCGATCCCTCGGTCATCCGCGCGAGCTGTGCGGATTACCGGGCCGGCGCCACAAGCGATGTCGAGCACGACGCGGCCGACCGCAAGGCCGGCCGGCGCATCGCCTGCCCGTTGCTGGTGCTGTGGGGCGGCGTACGCAAGGGCGATCTGCTGCCCAAATGGCGGCGCTGGGCCGATGACGTGCAAGGCGAGGCCCTCGATTGCGGCCACTTCCTGCAGGAGGAAATGCCGGCAGAGGTCGCCGCACGGCTGCTGGCTTTCCTGAGCTAAGTCTCGATCCGCCGCGCCATATCTGCGGCCCTCAACACCGACAGGATGAGCGAGCAGAGGGCGGCGAACAGCAAGCCGGCCGCCACGGCATGGGAATATTCCCAACGAGCCCGCAGGCTCTCCCAATCGACAGGAGCGCTCGTCCAGTTGTCGGTCGCGATGTTCACCGGGTAAGTCCAGATAAAGAAGATCGCCAGCGCCACCG
>DASXQK010000414.1:0-1778 GCA_036493015.1 Dongiaceae bacterium
GGCGATCCGCGAGGTCGGCCCCGGCGGGCATTATCTCGGCTGCGCCCATACCCAGCGCAATTTCAAGACCGCCTTCTACACCTCGCAGCTCGCCGACAATAACAGCTTCGAGCAGTGGGAGGCCGAGGGCGGACGCGATCTGAACACCCGCGCAACGGCCAAGGCAAAACAGGTACTGGCGCGCTATGAGGCGCCCGCACTCGATCCCGCCATCGACGAGGCTCTGCTGGCGTTCATCAACAAGCGCAAGGCCGAGCTGCCCAACAACGTCACCTGAGGGCCGTGCTCCACCGCCTCGCCGCTGTCCTACTCCTTATTTGCGGTCCGGCGTTGCTCGCGGCCGCGCAAACGAGCGAATGCGGCAGATCGGCTATCGAACACGAGCTGGAGATCCGGCCGCCGAACGAGGAGCCGACGCCCCATCTCTCGCTGGCCGACGCCCTCGATATCCTCGCCATTCCCTCGGTCAGCATCGCCGTCATCGAGCGCAACGAACTGCGGCTGGTCTGCGCGTTCGGTCATGACGCGAGCGTGGATAGCCTCTACCAAGCCGCGTCGATGTCCAAGCTGGTGACGGCGGTGACGGCGCTCAGACTGGTGGAACAGGGCAGGCTCAGCCTCGATGCTGATATCGATACGGAACTCCGCACCTGGCATCTGCCGGCGAGCGATCTGACCAAGGATCATGCCGTGACGTTGCGCGGCCTGCTGAGCATGACCGGCGGTATCGGTGTGCCGGGATTTTCCGGCTATGAGCCTGGTGATGTTTTGCCGAGCCTGAACCAAATTCTGGACGGCGCCCCGCCGGCCCATTCGCCGCCGGTGCGTGTCGAGTATGTGCCGGGCAGCCGTTATGCCTATTCCGGCGGCGGCTACGAGATTGTCCAGGCCTTGATCCAGGATGCGAGCGGCGAACCCTTCGTCGCCGTACCAGACGACCTGGTGCTGAAACCGCTGGGCATGGCCAGCAGCCTGTTCGCCCAGCCTTTGCCGCCCGATCGCTTGGCCCATGCGGCCATGGGTCATCACGGCGATGGCGATGCACTGCCCGGCGGTTCGCGACTGATCCCGGAGATTGCCGCAGGCGGGCTGTGGTCGACGCCCAGCGATCTCGCGCGACTGTTGATCGACCTTGCGGCCAGTTATCGTGGCGAGCAGGGCCATCTGCTGAAGCCTGCGACGGCGCAGGCGATGTTCGCCCACCAGAACGGCGGCTCCTATGGGCTGGGCGGCGCCATCGTCGGCTCGGGCCATTCCCTGGTGCTGATGAAGCGCGGCCAGAATGTCGGCTTTCAGGGCTATCTGTTGATCTATCCCGAAACCGGCCAGGGAATCGTGGTGATGACCGATTCCGATCACGGCACGACTCTGGCCGAAGCCCTTATCCGGCGAGCCGCGGCGGTCTATCGCTGGCCACCGCTGGATGATTTGGCGGATTGACCGGACGCGCGCTAGGCTTTGGCTTCACTCTTCGAGTCGCAAAGACTTCCGGCGATGAACGAAACAACGCCTTCATATCGCCGGCCGCCGGCGGGATTTACGCCCGCGCTGTGGCGTGAATTTCAGGAGCGCGGCATCGTCACGGTCGAGAACGCCTATGGCGATGACGAGATCACCGCATGGCTGGCTGCGGTCGAACGGCTGCGCCGCGCCGATGGCAAAGCAGCCGGTGAGTTTTTCACCCTGCGAAATTACGTCGAGAAGGATCCGGTCTTCGCCACGGTCGTTGATCATCCGGGCCATCTGGGTTTTGTCTACGACCTCTATGGCGAGATGCT
>DASXQK010000415.1:0-3920 GCA_036493015.1 Dongiaceae bacterium
TCCAGGACGTTGCCTAGATCCTAGTGCGTTGCCGTTGAGGAAACTAGCCGCCAACGGGCCGACAGCCGCCGCAGCCAATGCTTCTGCACCCTGGCATGCTCGACGGGCACATGGCCTTCGAGGCGATATTTGGCCGTCACCCGCGCCAGCTCCTGCTGGCGATCCACACCCAACCTGTCCAGTACCGGCGCCAACTCGCCGATGCCCTGCGGGCGGGCGTGATAAAATCCAACATCGTCGACGATTGCGATCTTGAATCGCGGGTATGGCAGCAGGCTGCTCCATAGCATGTCGAGGCCCCAACCCGAGACGCTCTCGCCAAAGGTCGGGCCGAGCCGCTGCAGAGCCGTGCGCGAGAAGATGGGGCACATGATCTCGACGAAATTCGTATAGCGCAGCAGACAATCCTGCCGGCGGCGGGTGATCTCGTGATTGACATGGCCCTCGATGCCGGGCTGGGCGAGATCGAGGCGATATTTCCGGCAGAGGTCAAACAGCCTGTGCCAATCCGCCGCCGATGCACGTAGATCATCACAGGCGAAGGCGACGTGTTCGTAGCGCGCGAGCAGCGCGCCCTCTTCCTGCATGATCCTGTGATGGATAGGCCAGCGCGGGCCTGTTTCAGCGCGGTAATGATCGGCGTCGGCGCGGAAGCGATCGGACTCTGCGCCGTAATAGGAGATCATGACATCGAAGCGCCGCCGCTGCCGGTCGCCAAGCCAGCCCGGATGAAGCGATTGGTCGCCGGCACGAACGATGATCAGGTTGCGAGACAACGGTTCACGCTTCGGAATGGCCAGGCTCAATCGCCGGCATGGCGCCGCCCAGCCGCTTGCCCAGCGCAAGGCCGCGATAAAGCGCCTCGTCGGAGTTGATGTAGTCCCACTCGCCGAAGCGGCCGAGGGTGAAGATAGACCGGGATTCGAGCCAGGCGGACGCCTGGGCGACGATCGCCGCACGCTCCAACGTCGGCACCGGATAGCCATAAGGCAGGCGGACCACCCGGCTCGCAGCGATATCGATTCCCGGCGGCAGCAGCCCAAGCTTGCGAATACTGCCGGCCGCCAGCTCGGTCAGCGCTGTGTCGTCCTCAGGCCTGTCGCCCGAAATCTCGACTTGAATGCCGTGGCGCGGCAGCGCCCGCAAATATGTGGAGGAATTATGGTTGAAGACGAATTTATGGCCGGCGATTGCGGGGTCGGGGCTGTAGAGGCGCTGCATCGGATTTTCAAGGCGGCCGGTCAGCGCGAGCAGGACCAGGTTGACCGGCAAGGAAACCAGCCTGGCAACATCCGCTGCTATAGCCCGAGGAACTTCTTCGATCATGCCGATCAGGGAGGGCAGCGGCAGGGTGGATACCAGTTGCCGCCACGGGAAACGGCGGCCCTGTTGCGTCACGAGTTCGCCACGCCGGGTATCGATGCGCTGTACGGCCTGGCCATACAGTAAGCCGGATACTTGCTGAGCGAGCGCACGATAGATTTCGCCGAAACCGCCTTCTGCCGGATATGCCACCATCGTATCGCCTTGCAGTGGCGAGCGGCGCCGTTCTTCGGGTGACGGCGCGCTGGCACCCGCGGGTGCTGCGATGCGCTCTGCCGTCCAACCCGCCGCCAGACGCGACAGATCGGCGCCCCATAGCTTCTCGTTGTAGGGGCGCATGAAATGCCGGGCGATGCCGGCGCCGAACCGTTCCTCGATATAGCGATCGAAGGTGGCTGCGCGCGAACCATCTCCCCCGCTGGCCAGGCCCGCTAGACATGCCTCGCGCAGCGCCGAATTGCGAAGACGGGTGAGGTTTTTCTGGAACGGATAAGGGATCAACTCGCCGGCGACGAAGCACCAGGCCTCGCGCTGCTGCTCCTCCATTTTTATCGCGCCGAAGACAAGCTCGCGGATGGCGGCGTGGGGCGTATGAAACGAGTGGCCGCCCAGATCGAAGACTGCGCCTTCGACCACCACGCTCTGACAAAGTCCGCCTGGAACTTCACTTCGCTCAAGCAGCGTGGTGCCAACGCCGAGGCCAAGGGCAGCACCCAGGCCCGCCGGCCCGGCCCCGATTACGATGGCATCGCCAGCCACCGGCTAGAGCGTCGCCGGCAGATTGACCATCCCGCGCAGCGCGATGGTCTTGCGGAAGCGCGGGTTCTGCACGTCGGTCAGCTTCAAATTGGGAAAGCGCTGCAGCAGGCCGGCGAGCGCCATGCCGATCTCCATGCGCGCAAGCTGGTTGCCGAGGCAATGATGGATGCCGCCGCCGAAATTCATCGGCTTGATGTTCTTGCGCGTGATGTCGAGACGGTCTGGCTGGTCATAGACTTCCGGATCGCGATTGGCCGCCGCCAGCACGACTACCGCAGGCTCGCCCTTGCGGAACGCGATATTGCCCAAACCGGCATCTTCGAGCGCGGTGCGGGTGGTGAACTGGACCGCGGAATCAAAGCGCAGGAATTCTTCCACCGCATTGGGCATCAGGCTGAAATCCGCCTTCAACCGCGCCAGCTCCTCCGGCTGGCGATAGAGCGCCAGCAGGGCATTGCCGATGGTATTGGCGGTCGTCTCGAACCCGGCGACGAAGAGCAGCATCACATTAGCCGTCAGTTCTTCGGCCGTCAGTTTGTCGCCGGCTTCTTCCGCCTGAACCAGATGGGTGATCAGATCGTCCCGCGGCTCGCGGCGCCGGCGCTCGAACAGACGCTGCAGGATCGTGGCCAGGATCTTCTCCTGGCGGTTGGTATAATCCAGCTGGGCCCGGTTCATCGGCACGGGATCGAGCAGGCGCACGAGACCGTCGATATTGGAGACGAATTCGGGCCGTTCGCCTTCCTCGACGCCCAACAGGTCGGAAATTATCTGCTGGGGAACGCGATAGGCGAAATCGCCCATCAGATCGACATTCCTTCGACCCTCGAGGCTAGCCAGCACCCGATCGATGACTTGCTGGACAAGGATGTGCATGTCCTGGACCCGGCGTGCGGAGAAGGCCTTCACCACGAGCGCGCGGATGCGCGAGTGATCCGGCGGATCCATCACCAGCATCCAGCGCCGCATGCCACGAATGGACGCTTCCTGAAAGACCGGATTCGTCGCTTCCACCTCAGGCCCGCCGGTCGTCACGCCCTGAAAGTCGCGGCCAAAGCGCCGGTCGTTCAGAATTGCCCTGACATCGCGATCTCGGGTCAGAAAACGCAGGCCCACCGGATTGCGCCAAAACGGATCGTTGCGGCGCAACTCGGCATAAAAGCGATAGGGATCGCGGATGAACTCCGGCGAATTGGGATCGAAGAGGCCCTGAATCACGATGCTGCGATCCCCTCTCGCAGGCCGGCAACAATCTCGTATGAGCGCTTGCGGGCCGCGTGATCGTAGATCTGGGCGGTGATCATCAATTCGTCGGCACCCGTGGCATCGATGAATTGCTGCAAGCCGCGTCGCACCGTATCCGGATCGCCCACCGCCGCATAGGCCATGGCGTGGTCGACGCCGGCACGTTCCGCCGGCGTCCAGTATTCCTCCAGGTTATCCACCGGCGCTTGCAGCGGCGACGGCCGGCCGCGGCGCAGATTGACGAACTGCATCTGCAGCGAGGTGAACAGCCGGCGCGCCTCCCGATCGCTATCGGCGGCAAAGACGCCGATGCCCAGCATGGCATAGGGGGCCGCGAGCAGATCGGAGGGCCGGAAATTCTCCCGATAAATCTGGAGCGCCGGCAGCAGATAGTCCGGCGCGAAATGGGAAGCGAAGGCGAAGGGCAGACCCAGTGCTGCAGCAAGCTGGGCACCGAACAGGCTGGAGCCCAGGATCCAGACCGGCACGCTGAGGCCGGCGCCCGGATAGGCGCGTACCGCCTGGTCCGGCACGGCCGGTTTGAAATAGGACATCAGTTCCAGCACGTCCTGGGGAAAGGTGTCGGCGCTGTC
>DASXQK010000416.1:0-2252 GCA_036493015.1 Dongiaceae bacterium
GGCCATTCGTCCGCGGCTGGACCCGGCCGGGGGATTGCGCTAGATGGTCGCCCGCATCACTCTACATAGGAAATTGTCGCATAAAGGGCAAGCAGCGCGGCGGTTTTTCCCGACTTCAAATTGTCACGATTGCACAGGCCAGATGCCCAGTTTCCCGTGGTTTCTCCGCTGCCCTGACCCCCAGCATGATTTTCGGGCGCCATGATCCTTGTTCGGCACGGGCAATCCGAATTCAACGTGGTCTATAGCGTTACCCGGGTCGATCCGGGCATCCCGGACCCGAAACTGACCGATGAGGGCCGCCGCCAGGCCCAGGATGTCGCCGCGGCCCTGGCACACCATGGGCTGACACGGATCGTGGCCAGCCCCTATACCAGGGCGGTCGAGACGGCCGAGATCATCGCGGCATCGCTTAAGCTGGATCTCAGGATCGAGCCTTTGGTGCGCGAACATTGCCGCTTTCATTGCGATATCGGCTCGCCCACCTCGCACCTGGCCCAGCGCTGGCCGGATGTCGATTTTTCCCATCTGCCGGAGCGCTGGTGGCCGGATCTGGACGAAACCGAGGAGCAACTGGCCGCGCGCAGCCAGGATTTCCGGCGGGCCATGGCCGCTCATGGCGCCTGGCGCAGCACGGCGGTGGTGACCCATTGGGGCTTCATCCGGGCGCTGACCGGCCAGCGCGTGCCCAATGCCCATCTGCTTCGTTTCGACCCCCATTCGGGCGAAGCCCGCGATCTGGCGCCGCCTGCGGTTCCATGATAGCCAGAGGCCGATTTTCTTGCCCGCCGCACGCAACGCCGCGGCGGGACCCGGCGCCCACGACTCCAGGATCAGGATAATGACCGATACGCCACCCGACGCCCCGGCCAATGCACCCGCAAACGCCCAGGCCGATGCCGCCCAGTTGCCGCCGGCTCCCTTCAAGCTGATCGCCCAGTATCTGAAGGACCTGTCCTTCGAAAATCCCGGTGCCGTCACCGTGCTGACCACCCCGCAGCGCGAAGTGCCGCGCGGTCAGCTGAAGTTCGACGTCCAGGCCAAGCTGATCGCGCCGATGAAATACGAGGTCAGCCTCGTGCTCGGCATCACCGCGCAGCGCGAGCAGGACACGGTCTATATCGTCGAGCTGGAATATGCCGGCCTGTTCGATGTGACCGGTGCGGCGGAGGAACACATTACGCCGCTGCTGATGATCGAGGCGCCGCGCCTGTTGTTTCCCTTCGCCCGCGAGATCCTGGCCGGCGCCACCAATGCCGGCGGATATCCCCCGGTATTGCTCAATCCCGTCGATTTCGTGGCGGTCTATCGCGATCAGATGACCCGGCGGGCGGCTTCCGGCGCGCCGGCGCCGGTGATCCCGACGGCCTAGAGGACAGATTTAGCGGCCAGCCTTGCCGCCTAATTGTTCCACAGCGGCTGCTTGAGCCGCGTGAGCAGCTCCGCATGAGCCGCAAGTTCCTCGATGCTGGGTGCATCGAGAATGCGCGGCGGCCGGATCTGGGCCTGGCTCGCCGATGCCGCGGCGGCCGCACGCGCCTCGGCCTGGACGAGGTCGAACCCGGCCTGGCGGCCGCCGATAAGTTCGAGATAGACCTCGGCCAGCAGTTCCGCATCCAGCAGCGCGCCATGCAGCTCGCGCGCCGAATTGTCGATATTGAAGCGCTTGCAGAGCGCGTCCAGGCTGGCAGGCGAGCCGGGGAATTTGCGCCGGGCGAGGTGCAGCGTATCGACCGCCTGATGGCTCGCCAGCAGCGGCTGCTCCAGCCGCGCCAGCTCGGCATTCAGGAAGCGCATGTCGAATTCGGCGTTGTGGATCACCAGCGGTGCGCCGTCGATGAAAGCCAGCAGCTCCGCCGCCACATCGCCGAAGCGCGGCTTGTCGGCCAGGAAGGCGGCCGTCAACCCGTGCACGGCATGGGCATCCTCCGGCATGTCGCGATCGGGATTGAGGTAGCGCTGAAAGCGCCGGCCGCTGGGGATATGGTTGATGAGTTCCAGACAGGCCACCTCGACGATGCGATGGCCCGAGCCCGGATCGAGGCCGGTGGTTTCGGTATCGAGGACGATTTCACGCAAAGGCTTTGCTCCCGTGATTCGGATTCTACAGGGAGCGTCGCCGCAAGGGAATCCTGTAGAGCGCGCCCTCAGGCGTTCGCTGCCTCCTGATTGGCCGCCCCTTGGTTCGCTGATCTCGGAATCGATTCGATCAGCCGGCGCGTATAGGGATGCTGCGGGTTGGTCATGATCTG
>DASXQK010000417.1:0-1671 GCA_036493015.1 Dongiaceae bacterium
ATTTCCTGCATTCGCGGATGCTGGCGGATTGGGGCCTGAGCATCCTGGCGCACAAGGAATACGAAGAATCCATCGACGAAATGAAGCACGCCGACAGGCTGATCAAGCGCGTGCTGTTCCTCGGCGGCCTGCCCAACCTGCAGGATCTCGGCAAGCTGCTGATCGGGGAGAATGTGCGCGAGGTCCTGAAATGCGACCTGTCGCTGGAGATGATGGGCCTGCCCGATCTGAAACTCGCCATCACCCATTGCGAGACGGTCAAGGATTACATCAGCCGCGAGCTCTTCACCGACATCCTCGAGAGCGAGGAAGAGCATATCGACTGGATCCAGACCCAGATGCGGCTGATCGAGCAGATGGGGATCGAGAACTTCGCGCAGCTGCAGACAAAACCCAACGAAAGCGGTAGTTAGGCGCGCGGGCTCAGAACTCCGCTTCCAGCTCCTCGATGCCGGCGCGCTCGCTTTCGGCGCCTTCCTTCCACTCGATCATGTCCGGCAGGGTTAAAATCGTCTCGCAATAGTCGGCGCACTGCCGGTCGAGCTTGACGTCATAGGTCTGAAAGCGCGTCGTCACCGGCGCATACATCGCGTCCGCCAGGGTCGGCGTGGCGCCGAACAGATAAGGCCCGCCATAGCGGCCAAGACATTCGCGCCAGATGGCGGTGACGCGATCGATGTCGGCCTGGGCCGCCGCCCAGATCTTGAAGCCCGGATAATGCGCCTTGAGATTCATCGGCAGCGCCGAGCGCAGATTGGCGAAACCTGAATGCATCTCGCCGGAGACGGCGCGGCAATGGGTGCGCGCCGCCAGCTCGCGCGGCAGAAGGCGGGCCTGCGGGAAGGCTTCCTGCAGATATTCGGCGATGGCCAAGGTGTCCCATACCTTGATGCCGTTATGCGTCAGGCACGGCACCAGGAACGATGGTGACAACAGCAGCAGCTCGGCCCGGGTCGAGGGATCGTCGGCGGACAGGATTTCCTCCCGGAATTCCAGGCCGGCCATCCGGCAGAGCAGCCAGCCCCGCAGCGACCAGGAGGAGTAGTTCTTGCTGGAAATCGTCAGCACCGCGCCGCTCATGTCCCCAACTTTTCGCCGCTTTTCGCGCGTTGACAAGGATTTTTTTGCAATGCAGCATTATATTCGCAGCTAGGGTAGCCGGGATGGCAAATCGCCTTTAATCCTCTGGGGCTTATAAGGGTCGAGGATGTTGTACGACGCCTATCAGGTGGGGCAGGACATGCTGGCGCCCTACCGCGCCGGCGCCGATCTGGCGCGTTCGGCCTTTGGCGATACCAGCCTGGGGCCGGCCGCCAATTACTGGTTCCGCACCCTGGCGGCGGGCGCGGAAATTCTGGTCCGCTCCCATCTGATCCATGAGCGCCCCCATTACGGCATCGGCCCGGTGCTGGTGGGCGATAAGCCGGTCGCCGTCACCGAAGAGATCGCGCTGGATATGCCGTTCGGCAATCTGGTGCATTTCCGTAAAGACACTTCCGTGAAGCAGCCGCGAATCTTGCTGGCCGCGCCCATGGCCGGCCATTTTGCCACTCTGTTGCGCAACACCGTTCAGGTCCTCTTGGCCGATCACGATGTCTATATCACCGACTGGAAAAGCGCCCGCGATGCGCCCACAAGCGCCGGCCGCTTCGGCACCGACGAATATATCGA
>DASXQK010000418.1:0-13426 GCA_036493015.1 Dongiaceae bacterium
GATCGCCTGGGCGAGTTCAGCACCCGTGATCGGGCGCTCGAACGGACGGCGGCTGCCGTCCGGCAGCGTTACAGAAATCATCGTGTCAGGTGGGTTTTCATGCGCGGCGGGGAATCTAGGGAGATTCAGGGGCCTGTCAAGCTGTGGGCCTATCGCAAGGCCCATCTCGCCTGAACCTGGCTTGTGCCGAGAGAATGCGCGCCCTGAGTTCACCCGCGCTCGTCATCCTTGGCCGGCCGAAGGCCGGGCCGAGGATCCACGTCTTCTTTCTTCAGTTTCAAGTCGTGGATGCCCTGGCTCCAGGCAAGCGGCCGGCCCCGGGCATGACGGTCGATGGGAATTCGAGGCATCCTGGAGAGCGGAGCAATCCGCGATTAGGCCGCCTGGGCTTCTGTCAGCAGTTCGAGATAGAGCTCGATCATGGCCGAAGCGGCATTGGCGCGGTTATAGCGCTGGCGCGCCACTGCATTGGCTTCCGGCGCCAGCGCCTGGCGTTCGGCGGCGGAAAGATCGAGGGCCTCGGCGACGGCCTCGCCCAGCGCCTCGCTATGGCCCGGCGGCACCAGCCAGGTCATGCGCCCTTCGCCGACCTGCTCGCGCAGCAGGGCGCTGTCATAGGCGACGATGGGCCGGCCCATGGCCTGGGCCTCGCCCACCACGCGCGCGAACCCGGTTGAATCGGCGCGGGCATAGACGATGACGTCGGCCAGCATGTAGGCAGCGGCCATGTCGCGGCAGTCATCGGCGATCGTCAGCCTGGAATCGAGCCCGTGCTTCTGGGCCAGTTTCACCAGCTCCTTGCGATAACCGGGGTTGCCCAGCTCTTCCGCCACGAAGGCGCAGTGCAGTTCGCGGCTGCCGAGTTCGCCCAGCGCCTGGATCAGGTCGCGATGGCCGCGCGAACGGGTGAGCCTGCCGGGCAACATCACCACCGGAACGCCGTCGGGCAGGCGCCATTGCTGCGCCAGATGAGCGATTCGCTCAGCGCCGACTCGCGCGGGATTGAAGCGCAGCAGATCGATGCCCGGCGGCACGACCCAGAGCCGTCCGCTCGGCATCGGATAATGAGTGCGCAGATGCTCGGCCACGGTGTCGGATACCGCGATCACCCGGCTCGCCTCGGCCATCACCGCATTGTGCCGGCGCGCCGCGGCATTGCTGGCATCGTGGAAGCCATGACAGGTGGTGATGAACCAGGTACCGCAATACTGCGCTGCCTTCAGGGCGAGCCAGGCGGAATCCGGCTGGCGGGCATGGACGATCTCGACGCGGTAGCGGCGGATCGCCTTCATCAGGCGGCGGATATTGCTCCAGCGGGCAAAGGCACCGGTGTTGTGGAAGGGAACGAGAATGTGGGTTGCCCCGCAGCGCTGCAGATCGACGACCAGGGGCCCGCCGCCCGAGGCGACGACCGCGCGTCCGCCGGCGGCCACCACGGCAGCTGCCATGTCGACGGCGGCCCGCGCCGGACCGTTGGGCATCATATCCGGCAAAACCTGAAGGACGCCCAGGCGCGCCGACACCGCGCTCCAGGATTCAGCGCCATAGGAGTCCGAGCTATGGGGCTCCGTATCCGCGGCCTCCATGCTACGGTTTGCGACGGCTTCCTGCCGCCTCATCCTGGCTTCGCCTCCATGACCCGACTCGATATCCCCAAAACCGCCTCATTGACTCTAACACGAGAATCCGGCGAGACAATCGCCTACTGCATTGATTCAGGTGACTCTTCTCCCGGAATCCTGTTCCTGCCCGGTTTCCGCTCCGATATGCAGGGAAACAAAGCCCAGGCCCTTTCGGCCCATTGCAGGCAGCGAGGGCAGACCTTTACGCGCTTCGATTATTTCGGCCATGGCGCTTCTTCGGGCGATTTTCGTGCCGGCACCATCGGCCGCTGGCGCGACGACGCGATTGCCGTACTCGACCAGCTGACCCAAGGACCCCAGGTTCTCGTCGGCTCCAGCATGGGCTGCTGGATCGCGCTGCTGGTAGCGCTCGCCCGGCCGGATCGGGTTGCCGGATTGGTGGGGATCGCCGGGGCTCCGGACTTCACCGAGGATCTGGTCTGGTCAGGTCTGGATGAGGGGCAGCGCCGCCGGCTGATGGAGGAGGGCGAGCTGACTTACGACTCCGCCTATGAAGACGGCGCTGTTCCCTTCACCCGCGCGCTGATCGAGGAAGGGCGCAATCACCTTCTGCTGCGCGCGCCCATCGCGCTCTCCTGCCCGGTGCGCCTGCTGCATGGCATGGGCGATCCCGATGTGCCCTATCAGACCTCGCTCAGGCTGGCGGAGCGGCTAGCAGGTACGGAGGTGACCCTCGAGCTGATCGCCGATGGCGACCACCGGCTCTCGCGCGAAAGCGATCTGGCGCGAATTCTTTCCGCGGTGGACGAGCTTAGTTTGAAGGCTCGCCTTTGAGGATGGCGGCGAGGCCCTCGCGGTAACTGGGGTAGGCGAGTGCCACGCCCAGCTCGCCCTTGATGCGCTCGTTCCTCACCCGCTTGTTGTCGGCGTAGAAGCTGCGGGCCATGTCGCTGAGCCTGGCCTGATCGAACGGTATGAGCGGCGGCGGCGCGATGCCGAGCAGCCGGGCTGCATGCGCGATCACATCGGCCGGCGGGGCCGGATCATCATCGCAGACATTGTAGACCGCGCCGGGATTGGGCCTTGCCATGGAGGCAGCGAGCACCGCAGCGATATCCTCGACGTGGATGCGGCTGAACACCTGGCCCGGCTTGTCGATGCGCTGCGCGCGGCCCGAACGCAGGCTGTCGAAGGCGGAGCGGCCGGGACCATAGATGCCGGCAAGGCGGAAGACATGCACCGGCACGCCATGGCGATGCCAGAGGTCGAGCCAGCCGGCTTCGGCCGCTACGCGGCGGCGGCCGCGCTCGCCCGTCGGCCGCAGCACGCTCTCTTCATCGACCCAGCCGCCATCGCGGTCGCCATAGACGCCGGTGGTGGAGAGATATCCCACCCATCTGAGCGCCTTCAGCCGTGCGATGTCATCGCCGTGGCGGGCCAGTACCGGATCGCCGGCATCTTCCGCCGGTACGGAACTCAATAGATGCGTGGTGCCGGCGAGGAGGTGGAGCGCATCGGCAAGCGGCGCGCTGCCGTCGAAGATCTGCGCGTCGACGGCGCGGGCGGCGAGCTCAGCGCGCTTGTTTTCCGTTCGGCAAGTGCCGGCGATCCGCCAGCCGGTCCCGAGGCGGCGCGCGAGCGCCTCGGCGCTATAGCCGAATCCGAAGACGAAAAGTTTTGACTCGTTCGCTGGCAATTGAGGCAATTGGGGCAATCGGCTTGCAATCCGCGAATAGAGGGTTGAGTTTCGCCGAAACAAAGTTATGTCAGCGATGTTATCTCGCTGATGGTATCCCGATCCGGCTGGGTCTCGAAACAGAAGGGATCATGAACGGCGCCATGGCGTTTGCGCGACTTACTTTGTTGGGCGTTATTCTGGCGGCCGGTGTCCTTGTCGGCATGCCCGCGTTTGGCCAAGGCACGCTCTCGCCCGGCGATGCCCAGCGCTACAACGATTGCATGACCGAGGCGCGTAGCGTGCCGGCCAAGGGCTATAACGCGGCGGTCGCCTGGCAGAAACAGGGCGGCGGTGCCGCCGCCGGTCATTGCGCCGCGGTGGCGCTGATCGGGCTTGGCCGCTATACGCCCGCGGCCCAAAGCCTGGAGAAGCTGGCTGCGGGCGAGGCGAAAGTCCGGCCCGATCTGGCTGCGGGACTCTATGGCCAGGCGGCGCAGGCCTGGGTCCTGGCCAACAACAACAAGAGCGCGCTCAAGGACCAGAATGCCGGGCTGAAACTGGCGCCCACCAATGTCGATCTGCTGACCGATCGCGGTGTCGTGCTCGCCGCCAACGGCAAATACTGGGAGGCGATCGATGATTTCAACAGGGCCCATGACCTGGCGCAGACGCGGGTCGACATCCTGACCTATCGCGCCAGCGCCTATCGCCTGCTGCAAAGCCTCGATCTCGCCAATGACGACATCGCCGATGCGATCCGACTGGACCCCAAGAATGCTGATGCCTATCTCGAGCGCGGCATCATCCGGCGCCTCAAGAACGACGTCGCCGGTGCGCGCGCCGATTGGCAAAAGACCATGAGCCTCGGCGCCGGCACGTCCGCAGCCGATGAGGCAGCGGCGAATCTGAGCCAGCTCGACCAGCCCGCACCGGCTCCGACACCGCCCGCGACGACACCGCCAACGCCGTGATGGATGGATGCTCGGGTCAAGCCCGAGCATGACGGGTGGCGTGTTCGCCCTCTAAAAATCCAGATCCGCGTAATGCCGCGGTGGCGGTGCGCCGGGGACGTGATCGGCCAGCAGCGGGCGGAAGCTTGGTCGCGATTTGACCCGCGCATACCAGTCCTTGGCGCCGGGATGCGCTTCCCACGGCATGTCGCCCAGGTAGTCGATGATCGAGATGTGCGCTGCGGCCGTGACATCGGCCAGTGAGAAATGATCGCCCGCCAGCCAGCTTCGCCGGTCGCAGAGCCAGGCGATGTATTCCAGGTGGATATGCAGATTGGCGCCGGCGATCCGAATGGCGTTGGAATCCGGCTGCCCGCTGCGCACCAGCCGCTTCATGATCTTTTCATCCAGCAGCCGCGACGTGACCTCGCGGTCGAATTTGCGGTCGAACCAGCCGACAAGCCGGCGTACTTCCGCGCGCACCGCCGTGCCGTGGCCGATCAGGCTGGGCTCGGGATATATCTCGTCCAGATATTCGGCGATGGCTTGGCAATCGGCGATGGCCGCGCCATCGGCCTCCACCAGCACCGGCACCTCCCCGCTGGGATTGAGGCGCAGCAGCCCGTCACGCCGCTCGCCTGGCCGCTCCTCTACCAGTTCGAAATCGAGTCCCTTTTCGCGCAACGCGATACGCAGCGTGCGGCAGGAAGGCTGGAGGGGGAAATGGTGGAGACGGCGCATGGACGAGGGCGAGTTTAGGTCGGCCTTGCGCGAAGTTAAAACCTTTTTGGCCGCACGGTCCCGAAGGCAAGGCACAAAAAAGCGAAAGGGTGATCCGCCGCGGATTGCGGCGCGTAGATAACGGCAATGGAGCGGCCAGCCTGCTATTCCGCCGGGCGCCGTCAGATCCAGGGAGGATGACCATGCTTATTCTGCCGTCGAAATCCACGATCCAGGAACTCAATGCGAGCCGACGCCGAATTCTGACCGGCGGTGGCAAGGCCGTGCTGTCGGCCGCGGCGATCGCCATGCTTGCTGGTTGCAAGGGCAACTCGATGGCGCAGACCAACGATCAATCGAAGGGCGATATCGATATCCTGAATACGGCGCTGGGCCTCGAATATGAAGGCATTGCCGCCTATCAGGCGGGTGCCGAAAGCGGCCTGCTGCAGCCCGCGGTGCTCAAGCTTGCCGTCGGTTTCCAGTCCGACCACAAGCAGCATGCCGAGGCGCTGGTCAAGGCGATCACGTCCATGGGCGGCACGCCGGTGCAGCCCAAAACGGCGGCCGAGTACAATTTCCCGACCTCCACACTCCACAATCAGACCGATGTGCTGAAGTTCGCCGCCGGGCTGGAGCAGGGCGCGGTCAGCGCCTATAAGGGTGCCATTCCGCTGTTCGCCAATCGCGATCTCGCCGGTGCCGGCGCTTCCATCCTGGGATCGGAAGCCATGCATTGGGCGATCCTGAACAGTGCCCTGGGTGTCGAGCCGCCGACGGTCGCCTTCGTCAGCTAGTCATCGGGTAATGAACTGGCGGCGTTCCCGCAGATCGCGGGAGCGCCGCTGGCCATCCTTCGCCGGATATCGATGACCGCAAGGGCTGTTCTCTCTTGTCTGCTTGGCGCAATCGTCATCTGCGCTGCATCGACGATCTCGTGCGCCGATGGCGATCCGGCCAAGGGCGAGCAGATCTACAAGCGCTGTCAGGGCTGCCACTCCATCGACCGCAACCGCATCGGTCCGATGCATAAGGGCCTGTTCGGACGACCCGCCGGCACCGTGCCCGGATTTGCCTATTCCGATGCGATGAAGAATTCCGGCATCGTCTGGAGCGAGGAGACCCTGGATCAGTTCCTGCAGGGTCCGCGCAAGATGGTGCCGGGCACCAAGATGACCTATGCCGGCGTGCCCGATGCGCAAGAACGCGCCGACCTCATCGCCTATCTGAAACAGGCGACGAAATAGCGGCGGGCTGTCAAAAGATCCCGCTCTCCAGCCCCGCCGCCATGGCAGTACCCAGCGCCTCGCACTGGCCGATGAAGTCCTCGCGGAATTCGCCATGCAGGATCAGCGGCGGCTGAACCGCGCGCCAGCGCAAACCCGTGGTGATGCTCTCGATGGCGCGTCTGGTACCTGTGCCGTCCAGCTTGGCGCGGATAAAGGCGGCATAGGGCAGACCCTGCTTGAATTCGAGCACCGGATAATAGCAGCGGTCGAAGAAATCCTTCAGCGCGCCGCTCATATAACCGAGGTTTTCGGTGGTCCCCAGGATGATGGCTTGCGCCGTCAGCACATCCTCGGGCGTCGTCTCCAGCGGCGGCAGCATTTTCACATCGACGCCGGAAATTTCGGGCGATGTCGCGCCGTGAACGACCGCCTCGCGCAACCGCCGCGTATTCGCCGACGGCGCATGGGCGACGATCAGAAGTTGGCGCGGTGTTGCGTTCATGCCTCAGACTTCCTCGGCTTCGTGCATGACCTCGTCCTGGCGTTCCAGCAGCAGCCGGCCGAACACCGCGGCCAGCACGATGGCACCACCGATGAAGGTGCTGTTTGCCGGCACTTCGGCGATCACGAGCCAGGCCCAGAGTGCGCCGATCGGCGCCTCCATGGTGTTGATCAATACCGAGAGCGTGGCAGGGATCAGCGCCGAACCGATGACATAGAGCATCATGCCCAGGGTCATCGGCCCCAGGCCGAAACCGGCGGCAACCAGGTAGTCGCGGGTGGAAAGTTCGCCCAGATGCTGAGCCAGCGGCAGGGCGATCAGGGTGCTGAGGATGGCGGCCAGCCAGGCGACCGGCAGCATCTCGATATGGCGGCTGCGGCGGATGGCCACCGTCATCACCGCCATGGAGAGCGTCGTTATGCCGGCAAAGAGATCGCCAAGACGCGGGCCGCCGGCGCCGGGCCCCAGCATCACCACGATGCCTGCCAGCGCGATGGCACTGGCGATCATGGTGCGGCCGGAGGGACGCTCACGCAGCCAGAGCCAGGCCACGGCCGCGGTCATGAACGGCACCGAGGCGTAGATCGTGAAGGCATTGGCGACACTGGTCATCTGGAAGGCGGGAACGAAGACCGTGATGCCGGTGGTGAGGCAGAGCACGATCAGGATGCCGGACGCCCCCATTTGGGTAATGATCGCGGGGAGCTCACGGCCGAAACGCCAGAGCGTGAAGGCGCCGATGAAGGTGATGCCGAACACGCCGCGCCAAAAGATGATGGTCCACATGTCGAAGGGCAGCAGCCGGGTGAAGACGCCACCCGATGCCCAGGCGAAGGTGGCAAGGGTCACGAGCGCGATACCCTGATAGTGGCGCCGGCGCCGGAGCGCGATATCGGCCGTGCTGACCGCCATGAATTTCCCCGAGGTTAGCGGTTCAAGCTAAGCTGCGGCCGGGGTGATGTCAGCAGGGTTGCAGACCGGTCTGGCCTGATTGTGGCGTTATCGGCACTCCGATCCGCCGCCACTTGTTCTGCCCGTCATGGCCGGGCTTGACCCGGCCATCCAACTTTCATCAAGCAACGATATGGATGCCCGGCTCAAGGCCGGGCATGACGAGTGAGAATGTAGCGGCGAGAGGTGGAGGCGGCGATTCAGCGCCTAGCTCTTCAACGGAATCCAGACTTCCAGCCCGCCATTACCGGTGCGGGGATCGAATTCGGGGCCGTAGCGCTCGAAACTTGGCGCATCGGCCGCCTTGTATTTCGATTCCGGCAGCCATTTCTTCCAGATGCTGGCGACCGTGCGCTGGATCGTCGAGATATGGTCGCGATGGGCGAAGACCGCGTAGCGCTGGGCGGCAAGCCGAAGCTGGATGAAATCCTTCGGCAGGCCGGCAAACTCGCTGACCTGCACGCCGCAGACATAGTCGAAACTGCCCTTGGCATCGCCGTTGTGCATGACGCCATAGGTGACCTCGCCGATCTGATGCGCGATATGGCCGATATCGGGCGCAAAGCGCTGCCATCGTGCGGGGATCGCCTTGCTCGTTTCACCATTGTAGCGCTGCCCCAGCCCGGCAATCAGCATTGGCTCGCCATTCTCGAAGCGTACCGGCTCGACTTCGACCAGGTTTGTCTTGTCCATTTTCATAGGCTCCGTCTGTTGCAGCCTGGCGGCGCGCCCATAACCGTGGGCGGATTTTCCTGCCTTGCCCGGCTGTCTCCTGCCGGGCAACATTTAGGATAATTTCCTCGCAGGACAACCGCCAGAATGCCGGAGTTCATACGCGCCGCGCAAATCCGCCTCGCCTGCCCCGACCTCGAGGCAAGCCTGCGCTTTTATACCGACAAACTGGGTTTTTCCGTCGAGCTGGTGATGCCGGCCGATGCGCCCAGCCTCGCGGTGGTATCGGCCCATGGCCTCACCCTGCGCCTCGAAGCGGCGGCGCATCCGGCGGCGACGGCAGCCGACCTTCGCCTGCTCTGCGATATGAAGTCATTGCCGGCTGGCCTGGCCCATGAGTTGACGGCGCCGGAGGGAACGCGCGTCGTGCTGGTCGAGGCGGCGGCGCCGCCGGTCGAGCTGCCCGAAGCGCGTCAGGAATTCGTGCTGGCACATCTCGGCGACAAGGATGCGGGAGCCTGGGGCATGGGCCGGGCGGGCATGGAATATCGCGATCTTATTCCCGGGCGCCTCGGCGGCCGGTTCGTTGCCTCGCAGATTCGCATCCGCAACGGCGGGCCGGTGGGCGACTGGGTGCATTACCATCGCATCCGTTTCCAGATGATCTATTGCCTGAAGGGCTGGGTGCGGCTGGTCTATGAGGATCAGGGCGAACCCTTCATCCTGAACGAGGGCGACTGAGTGCTGCAGCCGCCCGAGATCCGCCACCGGGTACTGGAATCCTCACCCGGTCTGGAGGTGATCGAGATCGGCTGCCCCGCCATGCACGAAACCTATGCCGATCATGCCATGACCTTGCCCACGCCGCTCTTGCGCCCCGACCGGCGTTTCGGTGCGCAGGTGTTTGGTCGCCAGCGCTTTGCCCGTCATATGGCGGCCTCTGCGATCTGGTCGCCTTGGCGCCTCGACGGATTCGAGGCGCGGGATACGGGCATCGCGGCTGCAACCGGCGGCTTGGCGGGCGTGCGCGTCGTGCGCCCGGTGGTCGGACGAAGTGGTGCCGAGAGCGTCAGCCATCAGGGCGAGTTCCAGTTCCTTTTCGCGCTGAAAGGCGCGCTGGTACTGGAGGGTCCGGAACTCGGCCGCCATCATATGAACGCAGGCGATTGCTGCGTAATACCCGCAGGCGCGGCACATTCGATTGCGGCCGAACCTGGCCTCGAACTGCTCGACGTGACGCTGCCGGCCGATCTGCCCCTGACGCGCGGCTGACCCTATTTCTTCCCCGTCTCCTTCTCGTACCGCGCGCGGGTCGCGGCGTCGGCGGGATAGAGGCCGGGAAGCGCCAGTCCCGTTTCCACTTCCTTGATGATCCAGGCCTCGAAGCGTTCCTGCTCGACGGCGAGCTTCAGGACATCCTCAAACAGCGCCGTGGGCACGACCACCGCACCATCGTCATCGGCGACAACGATATCGTCGGGATAGACGGCCACGCCCCCGCAGCCGATCGATTCCTGCCAGCCGGCAAAGGTGAGCCCCGCGACCGAGGCGGGGGCCGCGATTCCGGCACACCAGACCGGCAGGCCCGAGGCAATGATGCCGGCGATATCGCGCACGGCCCCGTCGCTCACCAGCCCCGCTATGCCGCGCTGCTGCATGCGTGCACAAAGGATGTCGCCGAATATCCCGGCATGGGTGATGCCGCGGGCATCGGTGACGCAGATGCAACCTTCCGGCATCTGCTCGATGGCCGCACGGGTGGAGTGGGGTGCCGACCATGATTCCGGCGTTGCCATATCCTCGCGCATCGGCAGGAAGCGCAGCGTAAAGGCGCGGCCGACGACGCGCTTCTGACCGGGCTTCACCGGCTTGGTACCGCGCATCCAGGTATTGCGCAGGCCTTTTTTCAACATGACGGTGGTGAAGGTGGCGGTGGAGACCTGCTGGGCTGCAGCGATCATGTCCTTGCTCAAAGTCATCGGCTTCTCTCCTGGGCGGGCAGCCAGCGCGGCGTGAAAGCATCGCCACGGGCGGTTATGTGACAGGCATGGGGTGCGCCGAAATGGGCCGGCATCATCGCGGCGCCGCTTTCAGCGCAATATTCCAGCACCCGGCGCCGCGTGGCGCGGGCCTGCTGCTGGTCGGCGCAGAACTCGCTGTTCCATTGCGGGTGATAGACCTGGAGTGCGTGATGCAGGATGTCGCCGGTGAAGATCGCGCGGCTGCCGCTATTCGAGAGTTTGATGGTGACATGGCCCGGCGTGTGGCCGGGCGCAGGCTCGATCAGCAGATGATCGCCCAGCGCGTGGGTTCCCGACACCATCTCGGCGCGGCCCGCCGCCACGATCGGCAGCACGCTCTCCTGGAACGACGGGCGCCCGCCGGCTGCGTTGCGGTCGATGGCGCTGTAGGCGTCGTATTCCGTCTTGCTGAAGATGTAACGCGCCTTGGGGAATGTCGGGACCCAGCGCCCATTTTCCAGGCGCGTGTTCCAGCCGACATGGTCTGAATGCATATGGGTGCAGAGCACAAAATCCACCTGCTCGGGCGCCACGCCGGCGGCGGCCAGGCGCTCCAGATACGGCCAGGATTTCATATGCCAGGCGAGATGATCCTCGGCGCGCTTGTCATTGCCAACGCAAGTATCCACCAGAACGATGTGCGGACCGGTGCGGATCAGCCAGCTATGGATATTGAGTTTCAGGTTGCCGCGGGCCTCGTCGTAGTGGCCCGGCACCAGCCAGCCCCGGTGCTCGGCCACGACATCTGGCTGCCAATCGGGAAAGAAGCTGGCCGCCTTGAAATCGCTGTAAACGCTTTCCTCGATGCGCGTCACCGCCGCGCCGCCGATGCCGATGGCTGTCATGGATTCTCCCTTGCCGGGCCGATGCTAGCCTATCGCGGCACATCCTTCGACAGGATCGGCATCGGCTGCCGCTGCCTGAAATACCGGCAGAATTGCCGATTTTCGGCACCGATCGAATATCTGGCGTACACTGGCGCCTGATCGCCTTAAGTTGAATCAACCTTAGGCGCCGAATAGCGCTTCCCGGTCCGGAAGCAATAAGGGAGAAAACGCCGTGGGCATGCTTGTCATCCACCATCTGGTCAAGGATTTCGACACCTGGAAGCCGGCCTATGACCGGCATGCCGACAAGCGCAAGGCCGCGGGTCTTCGGCACGATCACGTGCTGCAATCGGTGAGCGACCCCAACAACGTAACCATCGTCATGGATTTCATGGACGTTTCCCGGGCCAAGGCCTTTGCCGCATCCTCGAACCTGAAGACGGTGATGAAGGCGGCGGGCGTGGTAGGCGCCCCCGTGATCCACATCCTTAAGAAGGTGACCTGAAGAGGGTTATCTGCCGGGCACCTTCGCTAGGGAATCAGCACCAGCTTGCCGACGAAGCCCTTGGCGAGGAAATCCTGCTGGGCGCGCACGATATCTTTCAGCGGATATGTAGCTGCCAGCACAGGCTTGATCTCGCCGCGCTCGAGATAGCCGATCAGGTTGGGAAAGACCTGACGATCCAGCACCGTGCAGCCGATCAGCCGCAGATCCTTGAGATAGAGCGTGCGCAGATCCAGCGAAACGATCGGTCCGGCGATGGCGCCGGAAACCGCATAGCGCCCGCCGCGCTTCAGCGCATCGAGCAATGCCGGCCATTGCGGACCGCCGGCGATGTCGATGACGACGTCGAAGGATTCATCGGCGGTTTGATCCTTGAGCGCGACGGCGCGGTCGATGATTTGCTCGGCGCCCAGGGCCATGACCTGATCGGCCTTGCCGGCGCCGGTGACGGCGCTGACATGGGCGCCTCGGCGACGCGCCAGCTGGACGGCAGCGGAGCCGACACCCCCGGAAGCGCCGGTGACAAGCACGACCTCGCCCGCGGCGAGGCCGGCACGCTCGATCATGTTCTCGGCGGTGGAATAGGCGCAGGGAAAGCTCGCGAGCTCCGCATCGGAGAAAGCACTCTCGATCCCATGGGCGTGTACAGCCGGCACCTTCACATACTCGGCGAACCCGCCATCGACCTCCGAGCCCAGATAGAGGGCTTCATAGGGCCGCCAGCCGACCGGCTCGCGCAGCGCCGGCTCGACCAGCACGCGCTGGCCGATCCGGGCGTCGCCCAGCCCGGCGCCGGCGGCGACGATTTGCCCGCAGACGTCGATGCCCTGGATCAGCGGGAATTTATGCCCCTTGCCGGTCCAGCCGGCATCGGCCGCATTCGCGTCGGCGAAACCTGCCTTGCCGGCCTCGCTCGTGGTGCCTTCGCGCACCGATTTGGAATACCAGCCGGTGCGCGTGTTGATATCGGTATTGTTGATGCCCGCCGCGCCCACGCGAATCAGCACTTCGCCCCGGCCGGGCACGGGCACCGGCACATCCTCGCGGTATTCGAGCTTGTCGAACCCGCCATAGCCGGTCATCAGCACGGCCTTCATTGTTTTCGGCAGTTCCGTCACGGTGCACCTCAATAGACGTCGCGTAGTGTAGGGCCCCGTCAGTTGCCAACCAAATGGTCGATGACGCGGCGGCGGCCGGGAATTAGCATCGGCCCGGGAAAAACAGGAGGCCGCCCCATGCCCGACAGAATCGAATCCGAACAGATCGTGCCGGCGGGCCAGCCCTGGAGTGCCATCGTTCGCAAGGGCCAGCGCCTGCGCATCGTCGACATCGAGGGCGACCAGGGCGTGGATTTCCTCTGCTATGCGGCGGCCGACCCGGTAGAGCGCTATCACGCCGCCAATACGCTGAAGAAATCGACGACGCTGCGCCTGACCAAGGGCCACACGCTGTATTCCGACGTGGCACGGCCGATGATGACTATCGTGGGTGATACCTGCGGCATGCATGACACCATCGCCGGCTGCTGCAGCGCGCCGAGCAACGAGATGCTCTATGGCGCGAAGAACGCCCCGGGTTGCCGCGAGAACTTCCTGCACGAACTCGGCAAGCATGGGCTCGGCCGGCGCGATATCGTGGCCAACCTGAATTTCTTCTGTAACGTCCCGGTGCATGACGACAACGAGCTGGAGTCGCTGACCTTCGCCAAGGCGAAGAGCCCACCCGGCACCTATATCGAGCTGCGCGCCGAGATGGACGTGCTGGCGGTCATCTCCAATTGTCCACAGG
>DASXQK010000419.1:0-2392 GCA_036493015.1 Dongiaceae bacterium
GCGGCGTCTTGATTTCCATGTGGATGATCATCGCGTTGTCGGTGAAGCGATCGAGAACCGGCTGCGTCGGCGGGCCCATGATTAGCAGGCCGAGGTTGGGATCCGCCTTCAGTTCAGCGGCGGTCTTCTGCAGAATATCCACCATCCGGTCGTAGTCCTCGCTGAAGGCGACGGGGATATCGAAGACGGCCCGGCCGAAATCGCGGCTGGAATTGGTGACGCGCGTCACGTCGCTGAAGGGAATCGTGTGCAGGGCGCCGACGCCATCGCGCAGCCGAAGGGTGCGCATGGAGATGGCCTCGATCGTGCCGGTATCGGCGCCGATAGTGACGGTGTCGCCGACGCCGATGGTATCCTCCAGCAGCAGATTCATGCCGTTGATCAGATCCTTGACGAAGTTCTGGGCGCCGAAGCCGATGGCGATGCCGACCACCCCGGCGCCCGCGAGCAGGGGTGCGATGTTCACGCCCAGCTCCGACAGCCCGATCAGCACGACGAAGATGATCAGCACGATGGCGACGGAGCGGCGGATCAGGGGTACCAGGGTGCGTACCCGGCGCTGGCGAAACCGCTGGCGGCCTTCGGCGCTGGGGCGGAAGAAGTAGTATTCCATGCCCAGCGAGACGCCTTCCCAGATCGCCACCGCCACCACGACGGTAATCGCGATAGTGGCGAGATCGCCCACGACCTGGCGTCCCCAATCGGTGCGCAGCCAGCTGAAGGCGCCCAGGCCCCAGGCTTCGGCCAGGATCAGGGCCGCGATCGCATACAGCGCCACATGCAGCACAGTGACCAGGATGGGCAGGTAGCGGTCGGCGCGGGATTCCAGGCCGGGGAAGCGCTGCTTCAACTCGTCGCCGATGGAGAAGAAGCGCCGCAGCAGCCCGTCGCCCGTGCCCACCAGCATCCGCACGGCGACGACCACGAGCACCGAGACGATGGAGGCCCGCGCAATGAAATCGAAGCCGCCCGGTATCTGGGCGGCCCAGACGCCATATATGCCGACGACGTAGAGCGAGGCCAGGATGTGCCAGACATCGGCCAGGCGCGCACGCAACAGGCCCAAGCCCGCCGGGCCCCGCTGTTTGGGGGCTTGCTGATCGCCGCGCAGCCACTTGGCCAGGACAGCGCGATTCTGGAAGATCAGCACCACCAGCAATGCTGCGAGGCAGAAGCCCAGCGCCTTCAGCAGGATGTCATAGACCGGCAGAGGCAGGCCCACCAGAAGCGCCACGGCGGCAAAGGCGGAGCCATAGACGGCAAGGCCGATCAGCCGCCATAGCCAGACGAACCAGTAGCCCGCCGTCTCCGCACTCATGGGCAGGATGCGTGGGGCGGTTCCGTCCGGCGCCAGTGCCGCGCGCGCACCGGCCAGAAGTGCCCGGACGATCACATTGGCGTTCACGAAGGCCAGAACGGCGGCGCGAGTGAAATCGTCGGGGCTGGTGAGCGGCAACAGGATATAGGCGACGGCGCCGAAGACCGCGATCTGTATCAGTTCGACTCCCAGCCGGGCCGCAATCAGCAGCAGGCGCACCCATTGCGCGGCGCTCTCACGGTCGGCGCTGGCCCGCCGGGTGCCACGCAAAAGAAAGCGGGTGAGCTGTTCGGCGGCAAAGGCCGCGGCCAATACGCCGGCGATCTTGAGGGCGACATAGAGCCAGACGAGCCGTGTCGTCTGATTGCCGAGCTGCTCCTCGATCCAATGCATCAGGCGCGGAATGTCCAGAAGGGCCGCCGCCCCGCTCACCAGCACATCGCTGATGCGCCGGATCTGGCTGGACGTCGCCTGGATCGCCTCGACGCCCGGCGCGCCGGCGGCATCGGTACCTGCGGGAATCGTTGCCGGCTGTGGTGCCGGTATGCCCGTAGCCTGGCTTGTCGTTTGCCCGCCGGCCTTCTGGTCGCCGGTCTTCTGGCGCAACTCGATAAGCGATTGGATCTGGCCGATCAGTTTTTGCCGCGCCGACGGGTCCTGGAGCGTTGTCAGCAGGTTTTTGAGATCATCGGTGGAGGCGCTAACAGGCTGTGTGACGACAGCGGGGGATGTAACGAGAGCGAGCGGGCTCGAAGTGGATGCCGCCGCCGGCGGTGTTGCAGTCTTGCCGCCCTCGACTGCCCTTGCTGTCTGCGGCAAAGCAAAAAGAACCGCCAGCAACAAGCTGGCGGCTGCCCAGCGACTCCTTTGGCTGAAGCAGGAAGATCCCACGCTCATGTCCTCATGCTGGCTGAGAGTATCCGTGCGTGGTCGAGATAACGGTGGCAAAACGGGGCCAGCGCATACCCGGCCCGTTTTCGCGCCGCGCATCCGGGCCGCTATGCGCTGCCCATCATTCGCTGATCACCATTCAACCGTGCCGGTGCAGGCTGTGCGTGCCGCGTGGAGCAAGCG
>DASXQK010000420.1:0-11781 GCA_036493015.1 Dongiaceae bacterium
CATCCAAGAGCGGCAGGCCGAGCAGGCAAGGCTGGCCCTTGGCAGCGGGGACGCTGCGGCTGAGCAGCCCCCGCAACGCCTCGATATCCGCTGATCTGGGCTGGTTTTCACCATCCAATGGCATGCTGTCCTAACCGTTTAACTGATTTCGTGTTCCTATTTTGTTCCTGAAACAGAAAGAGTCAACAATTCTTCCCGCATCATCTCTGCGCGGGTAGCCTCAGACAGCGCTCAGGGGGTGGTGTTGTTACGAGCTGTTTCCACTATCGCGGCACTGTGCATCGTTGCCGTCTGTGCTGCGCCCTTAGCATTGGCGACCGCCCTTAACGACGACACAGCCGAAAAGGTCGCTTATTGCCTCGGCAAGGCTGAACAAGGGAAACGGGAGAGAAATTTCCTTTTAAGCCTGCCTGGCACGCCGCCAGCATATCCCGACGTGAAAGCAGCCGACGATGCGAAATATCGCGCCGAGACGACGTTGCTGCGCAGTTATCTCGCAGATCAACACTTCACAAGCGCTCAAAGCACGCCGCTGGAAATTGTACATGCCTACAATCGGGGTGCCGAGGAAGTCGTCACTTGCATTCGTGATCAGGTCGCGCCCGGTTCCTGTAATGCCGAGTGCACAAAGGATTCTGACACCAGCAACTGCTCGCTGAAATGCCAACAACCCGTTTCCTGTACGCGGCCCGATCCCTGTCCTGCGCTTGAGCGAACACTGAACCCATAAGCCGGTGCTTCGCTGGACAGCCCTGCTCCATTTCGGCAGTCTCCCGAAACCATGAATGATATAGCCGAATGAAAGACGTAGCCGAACCCCAAGGCGGCTTCGCCCAGCTCGTGGGCTACCGCCTGACGAAATGGGAGCTCGACTACGCCGAGGTCGAACTCGATCTCGAGCCCCGCCATCTCAACCGCAGCGGCGTGCCCCATGGCGGGGTGATTGCAACACTGATCGATACGACCGGCGGCTTTGTCGGATGCTATTGCGCCGTACCAGGCCGCGTGCGCCGTGCTGTCACGCTGAACATGAACACGAATTTCCTGGGCCAGGCCGGCGCCGGCGACACGCTCATCTGCAAAGCGAAGCGCACCGGTGGCGGGCGAACAATCTTCTTTGCCCATTGCGATCTGGTCAGCGGCAAAGGCCAGCTGATCGCCACCGGCGAAGGCGTCTACAAATACCGCAAGGGCAGCGAAGATCCGAATGGCGTACCGCTTACTTCCCCCTGAACACCGGCTTCCGCTTTTCCAGGAAGGCGCGGATGCCGTCGGCATAATCCTCGCTGGCGCAGACAGCGAAGCCTTCGGCGTAATCCTCATCCGTAAGCGGCCGTGGATCGAGGCCGCGGCGGATGAGCTTCTTGTGAAAGCGATGCGAGAGCGGTGCACCCTGCTCAATGCGTCGCGCGGTAGCGATCGCCTCGTCTGCTACCTTCTCCTCCTCGATGATGCGGCCGATTAACCCCTTCTCCTTCGCTTCGGCAGCGTCGTAGATGCGGCCCTCGAGCAAGATCTCGAGCGCCGTGGAGTGGCCGACAAGCTCGACGAGATAGGCGATCTCCGGGAACGGCATCACCACGCCAATTTTCGCCAGCGGGGCACCGTAGCGGCTGGCAGCACCACCGATGCGAAGATCGCAGGCCATCGCCAGCTGCAACCCGCCGCCTATGCAGGCACCTTCGATGGCGGCAATCGTCGGAACCTCGCAGTCACGGATCGCGCGCAAAGCGCGATCCATCACCTTGCCGTATTCGGCCGCCTGGGCAGGCGTTGCCCGCTTGGCCGCAAATTCGCCTAGATCCGCCCCCGCGGCGAAATTGCCGCCGGCGCCATGCAGGATGATGCAGCGCAGCCACCCAAAACGCTGCGTGAACTCAATCGTCTCTGCGAGTTCCTGCCACATCGCAACGTCGAGCGCGTTAAGCCGCTCGGGGCGATCCAAACGCAGGACCGACGTATTGCTAATTCGGGCGACGTGAATCTGTTCGAACATGGCTCCCCCAATCGAAAACAAGAGCCCAGCATGCTGGCCGAGGGCCAGCTTGCCAAGCTCCGCGGGCTATGGCCTAAGATCGCCTGCCGGGCAATCGTGCCGGCGCATCAGTTTCGCCCCGGAGCCCTGCTAATGACGTCCGCCTTCGGCCGCACCACCGCCAATATCCTGATGGAGATCGGTGCGATCCATTTCCGCCCTCACGATCCCTTCATCCTGACCTCGGGCCGCGCCAGCCCCGTTTATATCGATTGCCGCAAGGTGATCTCCTTCCCGCGCGCGCGCCGGGCGGTTACCGAGATGATGGCCGAGATCGTCGAGCAGCAGATCGGCTTCGAATCCCTCGACGCCGTGGCGGGGGGCGAGACCGCGGGCATTCCTTATGCCGCCTGGCTCTCCGACCGCCTGGCCCTGCCGATGCTCTATATCCGCAAGAAGCCGAAGGGCTTCGGCCGCAATGCCCAGATCGAGGGCGAAATGGCGCCGGGCTGCCGCTGCCTGCTGGTGGAAGACCTCGCCACCGACGGCGGCAGCAAGATCAATTTCATCGAGGCGATCCGCAAGGCCGAGGGCAAGGTGAGCGATGCCATGGTCGTCTTTCATTACGGCATCTTCCCGCAGAGCGTCTCGAGCCTGGCCGCAATTGGCGTACGCCTGCACGGGCTCGCCACATGGTGGGACGTGCTGGCCGCGGCCGAGGAGAACAAGCGCCTGGATGCCGCCGGTATTGCCGCCGTGCGCGGCTTCCTCGACGATCCCGAAGGCTGGTCGAAGGCGCATGGCGGCAAGGTTGCCGAATAGCACCGACGCCCCCATTTTTGCCTTTGTGGCCATGGGGCGACACCATGTTAAGGCTGCAGAAAGATCGGCCCGGCGACACTGACAACCGCCCGGGAAATTTCCGGAGAGACCTTCCATGACGATCCATCCCGTAGTCCTCTCCGGCGGTTCGGGCACACGGCTCTGGCCGCTGTCGCGCGCAGCCTATCCCAAGCAGCTCATGCCGCTGGTTGGCGAGAACAGCCTGCTGCAGGAAACGATCCAGCGTGTAGCCGATCCCAAGCGGTTCGCAGCACCCGTCCTGATCTGCAATGACGATCACCGCTTCCTGGTGGCCGAGCAATTGCGCGCGATTGCCTGCAAGGCCGAAGCGATCGTGCTGGAGCCGGTCGGTCGCAACACGGGGCCGGCGGTCGCGGCGGCCGCCATGATGGCAAAGCCCGAGAACCTGCTGCTGATCCTGCCCTCCGATCACTACATCGTCGATGCAGAGAAATTCCGCGCCGCCATTACAGTCGCGGCCAAGGCGGCGGAAGCGGGTTCGCTGGTGACCTTCGGCATCAAGCCGACGGCGCCCGAAACCGGCTACGGCTATATCCAACGAGGCGAAGCAGCAGTCACCAGAGGTGCCTTCAAGGTCGCTGCTTTTGTCGAAAAGCCCGACGCGCCGACGGCCGAGAAGTATCTCGCCGCGGATAAGTATCTGTGGAACTCGGGCATGTTCCTGTTCCGGGCCGATCGCTTCCTTGCCGAGCTGCAGAAGTTCGAGCCAGCCATGTTGGCGGCGGTGAAGGAGGCCGTCGCGGGTGCCACGCGCGATCTCGACTTCATCCGCCTCGCCAAGGAGAGTTTCGCCAAGGCGACCTCGAAATCCATCGACTATGCGGTCATGGAAAAGACGAAGGACGCGGCGGTGGTGCCGGCAGATATGGGCTGGACCGATGTCGGCTCGTGGGCCGCGCTCTGGGACGTGGCGCAAAGGGATTCCCAGGGCAATGCGCTGGTCGGCGATGTCATCGCCGCCGATGTCACCAACAGTTATATCCGCAGCGAAAGCCGGCTGGTGACCGCCGTCGGCCTGGACAATATCGTGCTGATCGAGACCGTCGATGCGGTGATGGCCGTGGCGCGAGACCGCGCCCAGGATATCCGCTTGATCGTCGACAAACTGCAGAAGGCCGAGCGCGGCGAGCGTCTGGCCCATCGGCGCGTCTACCGCCCCTGGGGCAGCTATGAGACCGTGGATATCGACGATGGCTTCCAGGTGAAACGCCTCGTGGTCAATCCCGGCGCGCGGCTCTCTTTGCAAAAGCACGCCCGGCGCGCCGAGCATTGGGTGGTGGTGCGCGGCACGGCGCGAGTCACCCGCGATCGCGACGTCTATGATCTCCACGCCAATCAGAGCACCTACATCCCGCTGGGCGCTGTCCACCGGCTGGAGAATCCGGGCGAGGAAATCCTGCATCTGATCGAGGTGCAGTCGGGCGACTACCTGGGCGAGGACGATATCGTGCGCCTCGAGGATAATTACGGGCGGGTTTAAGGCCCAACCTCACCCCATCCTTCGGCCGCCGCCGAAGCATCCCGGCGAACAACGGCGCTAACCTTTGCTCCTGCCCACACAGGAGCAAGCCATGACCGTCGCCTGTTGCATCCGCTATGTCCTCGATCCCTTCAAGCGCGATGAGTTCGAGAACTACGCCCAAACCTGGAACAGGATCATCCCGCGCTGCGGTGGCAACCTGCTGGGCTATTTCATGCCCCATGAAGGAACCAACAACATCGCGCTTGCCATGATCTCCTTCGACAGCCTGGCGGCTTATGAAACCTATCGCACGCGGCTCAAGGCCGATCCGGAGGGCAAGGCGAACTTTGAATTCGCCCAGAAGGAGAAGTTCATCCTGAGCGAGGAGCGCACGTTCCTGCGACCCGTGATCTAGGGCTGGCGCGATTCTTTGACTTCGTAATGTTGCGACGTCGGATCGAAGCGCGCCAGCACAGCACGGGCCTTGGGCGGCACCACGGCATGGTCCATATGGTCGCCGGCGAATTCCTTCACCGCGGCCCATGAATCGAGCCACATAACGGTGATGATTTCGACCTCGCCCTCAAGCGGGCGACGCAGCAGATCGATGCGGCGGAAGCCCTCGATCTTGCGCGCCAGAATGCCGGGAAAGATCTCGCCCTTCAGCAGATTCTCATAGCTGTCGGCATTGGCCGGCGTGGTCCAGCCATGCCAGATGCGACTGATTGTCATCATGCCCTCCTAGTCATCCGCGCTGGCGGGAATCCACCACTCCTCGCCACGTACCGTGGTGGCATATTCCGGCCAGCGATAGTCGATGGGCGCCCGGAAGTTCTTCGGCAGCAGCGGCGCCATCCATTTCTTGCCGCCCACCCCGCCGCCCGTGCGCTCGATGAATTCGTCCTTTGCCGCCTGCAACATATCGGGGCGCGTGAGCAGATCGATGATGGTGGCGCCGATGGTGCGGCTGGCTGTGACGATCATCGGATCGATGCAGGCGCGGATGCCGCCCAGCGCATTCATGGCCCAGGCGGGATAGGCAAACCCCGCCGGCGCCTTCAGCATCGGCCGGCCGATATAAAAGCGCACCGTCGGCGCATGCCAGCAATATTCCGTGTAGTCATCGGAGGTGAAGTTCTTCTGACTGGGCGGCAAATCCTGGCGCAGGATCAGTTCGGCCTCCTTGGGTTCAATAGTCTGCTCGCAGGCATCCACGAAAGGCCGCGCCATTGGCTTCAGCTTCAATTCGCGCTGGATGGCCTGGGCGGCCTTGATCGCCGCCCCCTCCCATTTCGGCGCCCCCGCCAGTTTGATGTTGTCGAAGGTCAGGCGCGCCAGAACATGGTTCGGCAAACCGGGACGCGACTTCACCACCCAGGTCTTGCGCCAGCGGCAGTGGCTGGCCTTTGCCGCGGCTTCCGCCGTGTTGTCGAGGGCGCGCGAAACCTGTTCGGCCATCTCCACCGTCGGTACACGCCAGATGTACTGAATTTGCGAGAGCTGGGCCGGCAGGTTGTCGGCCGTCGCCTGGCCTGCCGTCAGGATCGCCTCGCTCATCGACCAGCTGTTGGCAAAGGGCAGCGTGTTGGATTGCAGCTGTTTGGCGAGCGAGAACATCAGGAACAGCGCGTCATTGGCACCCGGTGCGCGCGCCGCCGAGTGATAGGCCGGCAAGGCACTAGCTTTGTCACCGGAGAGCCAGGTCTCCGGCTCGTCGCACTCAAAGCTGTAAATGCAGAGATAGGCAGCGCCGCAATGGGTATCCCAGCGCGTCGTATTGGCCAGCGGCAGCATGTAGGTCGGGTGAAAACTGATGAAGGCATCGACACCGTCATAATAGCCCTTGGCGGCATGCACCGGCTTGGAGAGGCGCAACTTCTCCGCCGGCTCGCCGAAAAAGACGAGCGAGCCCTTGATGTCATGCTTTTCCATTGCTGCCTTGGCGGCAAGCAATCCACCCAAGGCGCCGATGCCCAGCGCCGAATGCGGATCGGTATGGCCCGCGGCATGTTTGCTCAGGCCCTTGCGCGGCATCTTGCGCGTCGTGGCAGCCTGGCAGTTGCCCGGCACGGCGTCGTATTCGGCATAGGCGCCGATCACGGGGCTACCTTTGCCGCGGCTGTAGCGGGCGCAAAAGGCGGTCGGCATGCCGCCGCTGCCGGCCTCGACCTTGAAGCCCTCGGCCCGCAGCCGCTCGACATACCAGGCAGCCGACTTGTATTCGCGCAGGGCTGGCTCGGCGTAATGCCAGATGACCTGGTTCCAGTCGGAGAGGGATTTCCGGTTCTTCGCCACCCAGTTGAGGGCGGACTGCTTTGCGGCAGGGATCATGAAAATGCCTCTGTTTCAGCGCAAAAAGGAACGGGCTGGCATGCGATTCGCGGAAGTCCCGGGCTTTGACATTCGGGCTGGCGCCATGGATAGTTTCGCCCATCTTTCACCAAAGCCGCCGTCGTGAAAAGGACGGCCGAAACCGGTTTCAGCCGGTAGCCCAGGGCCACTCAGGATCGAGGACATCATGACCGTTCGCAGCAATTCAAACGCCGCGCGTGACATCGCCTTCCACCTGCACTCCTACACCAACGCCAAGAAGAACGAGGCGGAGGGGTCGCTCGTCATCTCCCACGGCAAGGGCGTCTACATCTACGACGATGACGGCAAGGAATACATCGAGGGCCTGTCGGGCCTGTGGTGCCTGTCGTTGGGCTATGGCGAGGAACGCCTGGTCGAGGCCGCAGCCGCCCAGATGCGCAAGTTGACCTATTACCACACCTTCACCCAGAAGGTGGCGGATGTGACCATCGACCTCGCCGAGAGGCTGGTGCGCATGGCGCCGGTGCCGATGTCGAAGGCTTATTTCACGAATTCCGGATCCGAGGCCAACGACTCCGCGGTCAAGATGATCTGGTACTACAACAACGCTATCGGCCGGCCTGAGAAGAAGAAGATCATTGCCCGCATCAAGGGCTATCACGGCGTGACCGTGGCCGCCGCCTCGATGACCGGCCTGCCGATGTGCCATCGCGATTTCGACCTGCCGATCGCGCGCATCCTGCATACCGAGTGCCCGCATTACTACCGCTTCGGCAAACCGGGCGAGAGCGAGGAGCAGTTCGCAACCCGCATGGCGGACAGCCTTGAGCAGATGATTGTCGCCGAAGGCCCGGAGACCGTGGCTGCCTTCTTTGCCGAGCCGATCATGGGGGCCGGCGGCGTGATCATTCCGCCCAAGACTTATTTCGAGAAGGTGCAGGCGGTCCTGAAGAAATACGACGTGCTGTTCGTCGCTGATGAAGTGATCTGCGGCTTCGGGCGCACCGGCAACATGTTCGGCACCGAGACCTTCAAGCTGCGCCCCGATATCATGACGGTCGCCAAGGCGCTCTCCTCCGCCTATCTGCCGATCGCAGCCTTGCTGGTGAGCAAGCGCATCTATGACGGCATCAGCGAGAATACGGCCAAGATCGGCACCTTCGGCCATGGCTTCACCTATTCCGGCCATCCGGTCTCTTCGGCCGTGGCGTTGGAGACCCTGAAGATCTATGAAGAGCGCGACATCCTGGGGCAGGTACGCCGGGTTTCGCCGGGCTTCCTGAAACATCTCAATGCCTTCAAGGACCACCCGATGGTCGGCGAGGTGCGCGGCATCGGGTTGATCGGCGCCCTTGAGCTGGTGCGTGACAAGCAGAGCAGGGAATCCTTCGATCCCAAGCTTGGCGTTGCCGCCGCGGTGGTGAAGCGCGCCCAGGATCACGGCCTGATCGTGCGCGTGGTGCCGGAGGGCATCGCCTTCTGCCCGCCGCTGATCGCGACCGACGCCGAGATCGGTGAGTTGTTCAAGCGATTCGGCCGGGCGCTCGATGAGACTCACGACTGGCTGAAGAAGGAAGGCCACGACAAGGCCGCCTAAGAAGCGGGTTTTCGCCCGCGACGGCGTGTCGCGAGACCCGCGACGGCATGTCGCGAGACCCCGCGACGGCATGTCGCGAGACAAGGCATGGGTGGCGGCGTTTCACTCCGCCATCCGCCCTGGACCATGGCCATGGATTACGAACAGCATTTCCGCGATTCGATCGCCCGGCTGAAGGCCGAAGGGCGCTATCGCATCTTCGCCGATCTGGAGCGCCTGGCTGGGCGCTTTCCCCTGGCGCTGCGTCACCGCCCCGCCGCCGAGGGCGGCGGCACGCAAGAAGTGACCATCTGGTGTGCCAATGACTATCTCGGCATGGGCCAGCATCCCGCCGTGCTGGCGGCCATGCAGAATGTCCTTCAACGCAGCGGCGCCGGCGCGGGTGGCACGCGCAACATTTCGGGCACCAGCCACGCCCATGTCGAGCTGGAGCGAGAACTCGCCGCCTGGCATGGCAAACACGCGGCCCTGCTGTTCACCTCCGGCTATGTGGCCAACGAAGCGGCGCTGGGTACGCTGCCCAAGCTGCTGCCCGGCTGCATCATCTTCTCCGATGCGCTGAACCACGCCTCGATGATCAACGGCATCCGCGCCAGCGGGGCCGAGAAACGGATCTTCCGCCACAACGACCTGGCAAATCTGGCGGAGTTGCTGGCCACGGCACCGGCAGACAGACCGAAGCTGGTCGCCTTCGAGTCCGTCTATTCCATGGATGGTGATATCGCGCCCATCGGGGCGATTTGCGATCTGGCGGAACGCTTCGGCGCCATGACCTATCTCGATGAGGTGCATGCGGTGGGGCTTTATGGCGAGCACGGCGCGGGGATTGCGGAGCGCGATGGTGTCGCGCACCGCCTGACCCTCATCCAGGGCACGCTGGGCAAGGCCATTGGCACCATGGGCGGCTATATCGCCGCATCAGCAGCACTGGTCGACGCGCTGCGCAGTGCAGCACCGGGCTTCATCTTCACGACAGCCCTGCCGCCGGTCATTGCCGCCGGAGCGCTGGCCAGCATCCGCTATCTCAGCCAATCGAGCGATCTGCGGAGGCGACACCAGGGGATGGCAGCCCTGTTGAAGCGCCGCCTCGCCGAAGCCGGCCTGCCCGTGGCGCCAAGCGAAAGTCATATCGTGCCACTGATGGTGGGCAACGCCCCCGCCTGCAAGGCGCTGAGCGATGAACTGCTGGCGCGCCACGCCATCTATGTGCAGCCGATCAACTATCCCACCGTGCCGCGGGGCAGCGAGCGGCTGCGCCTGACGCCAACGCCCCTGCATGATGAGGCGATGATCGATCAACTTGTCCGGGCCCTCACGGCAAGCTGGCAGAAGCTGGGGCTCTCAGCCGCGGCGTAACCGGCGGTAAGCTGGACTTGCCGCGGCGCCTTACCTAGATTCGGGCCGCATGTATCGCGACAACAGCCTGATCCCGAGCGAGACGGTGCGGCTGGCAGCGCTCGGCCTGCTGACCGAGGCGCGGCGCAGCTATGGCGATCTCGCGAGTGAGGTACGCCATCTGAGCGCGCGGCTGGTGGGTCCTTCCCTGGATTTGCTGGGCCCCTCCATCGAGCTGCTCAAAGTGGAAGAGCTGGCGGTGGTCGATGGCGAGGGGCTGTTGGCGATCACCGATAAGGGCCGCACCGAGCTGCAGCGCCTGCTGAAGGCGGCGCTCCGCGGGCCTATCGGCGAGGTCAACAAGCTGATCATCGCCCTCAAGCTGATGTTCCTGGATGCGCTGGCGCCCGACGACCGGCTGATGCAGGTCGAAATGCTGGCCGAGACCTTCGAACAGGAACTGGCGCGCCTGACCGATCTGCGCGGGCGCCTGTCGGACCGGCCGGGCCTGCTGCTGGACTGGCTCGACCACGATATCCATCAGGTGGAAGAGCGGATCGCCTGGTTTCGCACCTTGTTGGGAAAGCTCGAAGTCCGCTCAGTATAGGTGCTGGCCGCCGGTGACGAAGATTTCGGTACCGGTCACGTAGCTGAAATCGCCACCGCAAAGCTGGAACACGGCCGAAGCCACCTCGTCGGGCCTTCCCATGCGATGCATGGGGATACGCGGGATCAGGCTTTCATATTCAGGGCCGACCATCGCGGTTTCGATCTCGCCCGGCGCCACGGCATTCACCCTTACGCCAAGCTCGGCGAACTCGACTGCCATCTCGCGGGTCAGCGCCGACAAGGCCGCCTTCGAGGTGCTGTAGGCCGAGCCGGCAAAGGGATGGATTGCGTGGCCTGCGATCGAGGTGATGTTGACGATCACCCCCTGGCCACGATGGAGCGCCTGGGCCAGGCCGCGGGAGAGGACCAAGGGCGCGAAGAAGTTCAGCTGGAAGACGTCGCGCCAGCCTTCGATCTCGCCGTTCAGGATGCCAAGTCGTTCCTTGAACGATGTCTTGGGCGAGATCGCCGCGTTGTTGACCAGCGCATGGAGCGCATCGCCGTTGAGATACTCGTTCGCCTCGGCGACAAATTTGTCGACATCGGCCGGCAGCGCCAGATCGACACTGATATGGCGGCTCCAGTTCGGGTCGCGCTTGCACTCCTCCGGCACCTCTTCCCGGCTGCATGTCACGATGCGCCAGCCCTCCTGGCTGAAGCGCTTCACCGTGGCATGGCCGATGCCGCGGCTGGCTCCGGTCAGGATGACGGTCTTGGGCGTGCCTTGGGGCGCGACTGGCATCGAGCGGTCAGTGGGCCATCAGCACCGGAATGGTGGATTGCGCCAGCACCTCGCGAGTGGCACCACCCAGGATCATCTCGCGCAGACGGCTGTGGCCATAGGCACCCATGACCAGCAGGTCGCAATTCTGCTTTGTCGCCTCTTCCAGCAAAGCGTGGCCGACATGCTTGCCCTGGGGATCGACGGTCTGGGTTGTTGCCTTGACCTTGTGCTTGGCGAGATAGGCGACCAGGGCCTCGGCCGGGGCGCGCTTGTCGAAGCCCGGCGCGGTCAGCACCGTCACCATCTCGGCTTTTTCCAGATAGGCGACGGCGGCGGAAACCACGCGGCTGGCCTGGGCACTGCCGTTCCAGGCGACCGCAATGCGCTTGCCCACGCTGCCGGAACTCTTCGCCGGCGCCACGAGCACGGGCCGGCCGGTATCGAACAAAGCGGAATCGAGGCTCGCCGCCATCTGGCCATCGGCGGTGGCATCGGGCCGCGCCAGGACCGTGAGATCGACCAGCCGGCCGGCGGAGGCAAGTACGACCGGCTCTGGCCCCGTTTCCTGGCGCCAGGTGATGGCAATGCCCGCCTTCGCGGCCGCCTTGTCATAGACCGCGCGGGCGCGTTGCGAGCGGCCATCGACGGATTTCGACATGGCATCCATGACCTGTTCCACCATGGCGCCGGACATGCCTTCGCCCACGATCGGCACCAATGTCGCCGGATCGGCGCGCACATGCAGGACCTCGAGGGAGGCGGCGAAATTCTTCGCCACCATCACGGCCGTATCGAGAGTCGCCTCGGAAAGTGGGCTTCCGTCGACCAAAGCGAGAATCGATTTGGGTGTCATCGCTCTATTCCTCCAGCACTCAGGTGAAATGAAATGGGATGGCTCTAAA
>DASXQK010000421.1:0-3172 GCA_036493015.1 Dongiaceae bacterium
CCCGGGCCGGTCGCCCAGCGTAAGATCGCCGCCATGGTCTTCCATGATCTTCTTGACGATGGCGAGGCCAAGCCCGGTACCTTTTGTCCGCGTCGTGACATAGGGTTCCGTCAACCGGCTGCGTTCGGTGCGCGGCAAACCTCGGCCATTGTCCTCGACTGAAATCGTCACCTGTCCGGTACCGCGCGTCACCGTCAGCCAGATCTCGCCCGGCAGTCCGCCGGAATTGTCGCCCAAGCGTCCCTCGATGGCGTCGGCGGCATTCTGCAGCAGGTTGTTGAGGGCGCGGCTCATCAATGCCGCATCGCAACTCAGCATCACTACCCCCTCGGGCAGGCTGACGTGGTACGTCGTTTGCGGATGCGCGCTCTGTTGCAGGAATACGGCCTGGCGGCAGAGAGCGCCGACATTCTCGTCCATCATCACAGGCGTCGGCATGCGCGCGAAGGCAGAGAATTCGTCAACCATGCGCCCGATATCCGACACCTGGCGCACAATCGTATCGGTACAGACGGCAAAGGTTTCCTTGTCGTCGACGATCTGCTTCAGGTATTTGCGCTTGAGGCGTTCGGCGGAAAGCTGGATCGGGGTCAGCGGATTCTTGATCTCATGCGCGATGCGCCGCGCCACATCGGCCCAGGCGGCCTTGCGCTGGGCGCCCAGAAGCTCGGTCACATCGTCGAAAGTGACCACATACCGCTCGGCCTCACCCTCGCTGCGCTCGGCCCCTACGCGCACCAGCAGTGTTCGCACGCTGCCGGCCTTTTCGATGGTGATCTGGGCTTCGGCGTGACGAACCACGGCCGACATGCCGGTCGAAAGGAGATCCGCCATCTGCGGTACCACCTCGGCCAGGCGCCGGCCGACGCAGGCCGCCAGATCGACACCCAGCAATTCGCAGGCCGAACGGTTCGGCAGTTCGATCCGGCCGCCATCATCCAGCCCGATAACGCCGGCCGACACACCCGAGAGGACCAGTTCGGTGAAGCGTCGTCGTTCGTCAAGCTGGGCATTGGCATCGATGAGCTCGCTGCGCTGGCTGTCGAGTTGGCTGGTCATGCGATTGAAGGCCCGGCTCAGTCCGCCGATCTCGTCATCCGCCCGCCCCTCGTTCACCCGCACGGAAAGATCGCCGCTGCGCACCCTTTCTGCCGCGTCGGCCAGCTGGCCGATTGGCCGCACGAGTTGGGATGCGGATACCAGGGCAAACCAGATGGCCGCGAACAGCACGAGCAGGGCCATCACGACAAAAATCAACGCGAAGGTGATCTGAAATCCGGAACGCCGAGCCTCGAAATCCTGATAGGTCCTGGCCGCGTTGGAAGCGCTTTTCAATCGCGCCAGCGCCGTCGCATCCACCAGCCGGCCGATATAGAGGAACGTGTCTGACGTGGAATCGAGCTGCGCCAGCGCCCGCACCCGGTCTCCGGTGGAACTGGGCAAGACGACGACCTGACCCGAGCGCGCCTTATCGAAGGCCCAAGGCTGGAGATCGAGATCGAAAGCGAGAAGAATATTGTAATTCGCATTGGCCAGGATCTGGCCATGCCCGTCGATGATCGCCGCCTCGCTTAGATCGCGCCAGCGGGAATGAGCCGTCAGGATATCCTCCATATCCTGGCGACTCAGCATCAGGCCCTGTTGGCGAAGGTTCTGGACCATGGCGAGAGCCTGGTCGCCCAGATGCTGCGAATGTTCCTGCAGATAGACTTCGGCAACGTGCTGCGAATCCTTGATGGCAGTACTGACTTCGTCGCTGAACCACGCATTGACGCCGAGATTGAGGAAAAGGGTGGTGAAGACTGCCACCACGATGGTGGGGGTGACGGCGACCACGCTGAACAGCAGCACCATGCGGGCATGCAGCCGGGCGCCGGCCAGGCCCTGGCGCCGCTCCATCCAGAGAGCGACCAGGCGCCGCGCAAGTGCCGTGCCCAGCAGCAGCAGGACGATAAGGTCGATCAGCAGCAGCACCAGGGTGGCGCGGTCCTGGGAGGGCGCCCCAAAGCTGCCGGTGAGCGCGGCATAGGTTGCGATGCCCGACAGGAAGGCAGCCACCAGCAGGGCAATGGTGAGCTTTCGCTCCAGCCCTACCCGCCTGGCCCAATCCACCTGCTGGCGAACGAGCTGCATGCCTTTATCCGCGAATGTCACAGCCATGGCTGATCCGCCACCTGAGGTCCCGCCGCCTGTTGCATGATTATCACAGGTTACTTCAGGCCGCGCAGAATTTCGATCTCCAATTCACGGATTTTTTTGCGCAGGGTGTTGCGGTTTATCCCCAGTAATTCGGCTGCCTTGATCTGATTGCCGCGGGTCGCCTCCAGCGCGATCCCCAACAAAGGCCGCTCGATCTCTCGTAGCACCCGCTCATAGAGGCCGCTGGCGGGCAAGCGCGGCCGGTGCGCGGTGAAATACTGGCGCAAATGGCGCTCCGTCGCCTCCGAGAGGGATTCGCTGCGGGCAAGCTGGTCGTCATTGCCGGGCATAGCCGAGCCGGCCAGCTCGCTCTCCACGATATCGGCGCCGATCACCGGCTGGCTGTAGAGCACGGCGATGCGCCGCATCAGGTTTTCCAGTTCGCGCACATTGCCGGGCCAGCCATGTTCGCGCAGCCGCTGCTGCGCCTCGGCATCCAGCGCCTTGGGGCTCGAGCCGGCTTCCTGGGCGAGAAAATGTCGGGCTAGATCGATGATGTCTTCACTGCGCTCGCGCAAGGGCGGCAGCCGGATCGGCACGACGTTGAGGCGATAGAACAAATCTTCGCGGAACTGACCCTGGCGGATGGCCTGGCGCAAATCGCGATGGGTGGCCGCGATGATGCGCACATCGGCCTTGATCGGAAGGCGACCGCCGACAGTGGTGAACTCGCCCTGCTGCAGCACGCGCAGCAAGCGCGTCTGCGCTTCCATCGGCATGTCGCCAATCTCGTCGAGGAACAGGGTCCCGCCTGCGGCCTGTTCGAAACGCCCGATGCCTCGCGCGATCGCGCCCGTGAAAGCGCCTTTCTCATGGCCGAACAGCTCGCTCTCGACCAGCTCGCGCGGAATCGCGGCCATGTTCACACCGACGAAAGGTCCGCGCCGGCGCTTGCCGTAATCATGCAGCGCACGGGCGACCAGTTCCTTGCCGGTGCCGGATTCGCCGAAGATCGTCACCGTCAGATCGGTCG
>DASXQK010000422.1:0-7064 GCA_036493015.1 Dongiaceae bacterium
GGCTGACCATCAGCTTCTCCGGCGAGACGAGTTCGAACTGGATCAGATCGGCCATCGCTTCAACTTCCCTGCTCTCGCAGCAGACGATCCCAATGCCGGATCGACCGCCGATATCCTTCGGGCATTGTCAGGGCGGCGATCTCCGCCACCCCGAAAAGCCCCAGCGCCCTGTGTTCGGCGCTGATCTGCAGCTCCGCTTCGCCGTCATGCCGGTAGCCATAGGTCACAATGACCACCTCGCCGCCAGGGACTTCGTAGCGCCAGCAATCGAGGATCGCCTCGACCGCTATCGCAATTCCCAGCTCTTCCTTCACCTCGCGGACCAGGCAAGAAACGGGCTCCTCGCCTGATTCCAGCCGGCCGCCCGGCAGTTCCCATTCCTCGCGCTCGTTACGCAGCAGAACCACGCGATCGCCGAGGAATATCACACCCTTGACCGACACCGGAAATCGCGGCGCCGGCAACATCGCAAGCTTTAGGCCGCTTCAGCCGCCATCTTGCGCGACTTCTCTACCGCCTCTTCGATGGTGCCCACCATGTAGAAGGCCGATTCGGGCATGTCGTCATATTCGCCGGCAACGATACCCTTGAAGCCCTTGATGGTGTCTTCCAGCTTCACGAAGACGCCCGGCGAACCGGTGAAGACTTCGGCGACGTGGAAGGGCTGCGAGAGGAAGCGCTGGATCTTGCGCGCACGGGCCACGACCAGCTTGTCGTCTTCGCTCAGTTCGTCCATGCCCAGAATGGCGATGATGTCCTGCAGCGACTTGTAGGTCTGCAGCACGCGCTGCACGTCGCGGGCGACCTGGTAGTGCTCGTCGCCGACGACGCGGGGATCGAGAATGCGGCTGGTGGAATCCAGCGGATCGACCGCGGGATAAATGCCCAGTTCGGCGATCTGGCGCGAGAGCACGGTAGTGGCATCCAGATGGCTGAATGAGGTCGCCGGCGCCGGGTCGGTCAGATCGTCGGCGGGCACGTAGATGGCCTGCACCGAGGTGATCGAACCCTTCTTGGTCGTGGTAATGCGCTCCTGCAGGGTTCCCATGTCGGTCGCGAGTGTCGGCTGATAGCCGACCGCCGAGGGAATGCGGCCCAGGAGCGCGGAAACTTCGGAGCCCGCCTGGGTGAAGCGGAAGATGTTGTCGACGAAGAACAGCACGTCCTGGCCCTCTTCGTCGCGGAAGTATTCGGCCGCGGTCAAGCCGGTCAGGCCGACGCGCGCGCGCGCTCCCGGAGGCTCGTTCATCTGGCCATAGACCAGCGCCACCTTGGAGCCGGGGCCGTCGGTCTTGATGACGCCTGATTCGATCATCTCGTGATAGAGGTCGTTGCCTTCGCGGGTACGCTCGCCCACGCCGGCGAAGACCGAGACGCCGCCATGCGCCTTGGCGATGTTGTTGATGAGTTCCATGATGATCACGGTCTTGCCCACGCCCGCACCGCCGAACAGGCCGATCTTGCCGCCCTTGGCATAGGGGGCCAGCAGATCGACGACCTTGATGCCGGTGACCAGCACCTGGGATTCCGTCGATTGCTCGGTGAATTCCGGTGCCGCGCGATGGATCGGCATGGATTTCTTGGCGTTGACGGGGCCGCGTTCATCCACCGGCTCGCCCACCACGTTGATGATGCGGCCCAGCGTTTCCGGACCCACCGGAACCGTGATCGCATTGCCCGAATCCGTCGCCGGCTGGCCGCGCACCAGACCGTCGGTCGTATCCATCGCGACCGTTCGCACGGTCTTTTCGCCCAGATGCTGCGCCACTTCGAGGACCAGGCGCTTGCCCTGGTTCTCGGCATAGAGCGCATTCAGGATGGCGGGCAGCTCGCCCTCGAACTGCACGTCGACGACGGCGCCCAGAACCTGGGTGATCTTGCCCACGGAGTTGGTGGCAGAATTGGCGGCGGTCGTGGTGGCCATGGCTTGCTCCTCTTAACCCTAGACGGCTTCGGCGCCGGAGATGATTTCGATCAGCTCCTTGGTGATATAGGCCTGGCGCGAGCGGTTATAGAAAATGGTCAGCTTGTTGATCATGTCGCCGGCGTTGCGGGTGGCGTTGTCCATCGCCGTCATGCGCGCACCCTGTTCGCTGGCGCTGTTCTCCAGCAAGGCGCGGAAGACCTGCACACCCAGATTGCGCGGCAGCAGGGCTTCGAGAATCTCGGTTTCATCCGGCTCGTAGTCGTAGAAGGTGTCGCCACCCGCCGCCTTGCCCTCGGGCACGGCGAAGGGGATCAGCTGCTGGAACGTGACGAACTGCGTCATCGCCGATTTGAACTTGTTATAGACCAGCCAGGCGACATCGAACGCGCCCTGCTCGAACATCTGGACCAGCTTGACGCCGATCGCATCCGCGGCGGCGAAGACCAGCTTGGGCCGGCCGACATCTTCAATATGGCCGATGATGATATCGCCCAAATCGCGCTTCAGCTGGTCGCGGCCCTTGCGGCCGACGCAGAACAGCTTCACCTGCTTGCCCTGGTCGCGCAGCTCTTTCGCCTTGCGGCGCGTGGCGCGCACGATGGAGGAATTGAAGCCGCCGCAGAGACCGCGGTCCGACGTCATCACCACGATCAGATGCGTCTGCTCGCGGCCGTTGCCCGCCAGGAGTACCGGCGCGCCCTCGCGGCCCGCCATGCTGGAGGCCAGCGAACCCAACATGCGCTCCATGCGTTCCGCATAGGGACGTGCGGCCTCGGCAGCCTGCTGAGCACGGCGCAGCTTGGCCGCGGCGACCATCTTCATGGCCGACGTGATCTTCTGCGTCGACTTGACGGTGGCGATCCGGACCTTGAGATCCTTGAGCGACGGCATGACCGGTCAGCGCTTCCTTACCCGACTCAGACGAAGCTCTTGGCGAAGCCGTCGAGGATGCCCTTGAGGCTCGCCTCGGTGGCCGCCGAAATCTCGCCGCTCTGGCGGATCGTGGCCAGCACCTCGGCGTGCTTGGAACGCATGTCGGCCAGGAAGGTGCTCTCGAACCGGCCGATCTGTTCCACCGCGATCGGATCGAGATAGCCGCGCACGCCGGCAAAGATCGCCACCACCTGCTCTTCCACCGGCATCGGGCGGTACTGGCCCTGCTTCAGCAGTTCGGTGAGGCGCGCGCCGCGCGCCAGCAGGCGCTGGGTCGAGGCGTCGAGATCGGAAGCGAACTGGGCGAAGGCCGCCATTTCGCGATACTGCGCCAGTTCAAGCTTGATGCGGCCGGCCACCTGCTTCATCGCCTTGATCTGGGCGGCGGAGCCGACGCGGCTGACCGAGAGGCCGACGTTAATCGCAGGGCGAATGCCGCGATAGAACAGCGTCGTTTCCAGGAAGATCTGGCCGTCGGTGATCGAGATCACATTGGTCGGGATATAGGCGGAGACGTCGCCGGCCTGGGTTTCGATCACGGGCAGCGCGGTCAGAGAGCCGAGCCCATGCTCCTTGTTCATCTTGGCCGCGCGCTCCAGCAGGCGTGAATGCAGATAGAACACGTCGCCGGGATAGGCCTCGCGTCCGGGCGGGCGGCGCAGCAGCAGGGACATCTGGCGATAGGCCACCGCCTGTTTCGACAGATCGTCATAGATGATGACGGCATGCATGCCGTTGTCGCGGAAGAACTCGCCCATGGTGCAGCCGGTATAGGGCGCCAGGAATTGCAGCGGCGCCGGCTCCGATGCCGTGGCAGCGACCACGATCGAATATTCCATGGCGCCGTTGTCTTCCAGGGTCTTGACGATCTGGGCGACGGTCGAGCGCTTTTGCCCGACGGCGACATAGATGCAGAAGAGCTTTTTGGAATCGTCGGTGCCGACGTTCGTCGCCTTCTGGTTCAGGATGGTATCGATCGCCACCGCCGTCTTGCCGGTCTGGCGGTCGCCGATGATGAGCTCGCGCTGGCCGCGGCCGACCGGCACCAGGGCGTCGATGGCCTTGAGGCCCGTCTGCATCGGCTCGTGCACCGAACGGCGCGGGATGATGCCCGGCGCCTTGACCTCGACGCGCTCGCGCTTGACGTCCTTCAGCGGGCCTTTGCCGTCGATCGGATTGCCCAGGCCATCGACCACGCGGCCCAGCAGGCCGCGGCCGACCGGCACGTCGACGATGGCGCCGGTGCGCTTGACCAGATCGCCTTCCTTGATCGAGCGGTCGTCGCCGAAGATCACCACGCCGACATTGTCGCTCTCGAGATTGAGCGCCATGCCGCGGATGCCGCCGGGGAATTCGACCATTTCGCCGGCCTGGACCTTGTCGAGGCCATAGACGCGGGCGACGCCGTCACCGACGGAGAGCACCTGGCCGACCTCGGCCACATCGGCCTCGGTGCCGAAACTGGCGATCTGCTGCTTCAGGATGGCGGAGATTTCTGCGGCGCGGATTTCCATTATCCGACCCCTTTCATGACCAATTTCAGGCGTTGAAGTTTGGATTTGATGGAGCTGTCGACCATGCGGCTGCCAACCTTGACGATCAGCCCGCCGATCAGGCTGGCATCGGTGTGGGTTTCGATGGCGACCTTGCCGCCCACGGCGCGGCGCAGCGCCTCAGTGATGGCGGCCGTCTGCGCCTCGTTCAGGGGTGCCGCCGAGGTGACGCTGGCCGTGACTTCGCCGCGCCGGCGCGCCAGATCGGCCAGGAATGCGGCGATCATGTCGTCGAGGGCGAACAGGCGGCGGTTTTCGGCCACCAAGCCGACGAATTTGCGGACCAGATCGGATGTCCCGGCCTTTTCCAGCACGGCGGCGATCGCCTTGCCCTGGTCGGCGCGGGTCAGAACCGGGCTGCGCACGAGACGGCGCAGATCGCCGCTCTCGGCGATCAAGGCGCGGATGGCGCGCAGATCGGCCGCGACGGAATCAAGGTGCTTGGCCTCGTCGGCCAAATCGAACAACGCCGCAGCGTAGCGCGCGGCAAGCCCGGCTGTGCCGGTCTCCTGGGCTGCCAAGTGGACGACCCCGATCCTTGAAGCGCGCCCGTCGCCAGGCGCGAAAACCCGAAAAACCGGCCGAGCGCCGGGTCCCGCAGGACCCCCCGCCCCGAACGGCGTGGCGTATCTATCATACGGGCTTGGGCGTTGCAACCAGAGGGGACGCTGCCCTACAGCGCAGCCCGCAAGTACCGGAAATTGACGGGTTTACGGCGACTTCAGGCGTTGCGAAAAGGTATCGATAAAATGGTGTTTTCGCGGCGGCGATCGCTCGGCAGCAAACAGCACACAGGTTCCTTGCCCTCGCCCCTGACAACGTGAGATCGCGTCGGCAATCGCTTCGTTGGAATTCAGGTTAATGCAGCGAATAGCTTCGCAGTAGAAGTAGTAGAATGTCGCGCCATTTTCCGAGACGGCAAATGCCAATGGCGTGTGTTCTGCAAGGTATCGATTATTATAAGCGTCCCATACCGCCTGGGTGATTCCGATATCCGGCGCGCTGCTCAATTCACTGCGCGGTCCCCCACCCCCACTGCTGCAACCAACCACCAACATCGCGATCAATGCGGCACCCGCCCTGATCAGCAATCTCATAATCCCTCCCCAGCTTGTCTTGCTAATTGCGGCCCCATCCGCTGCCGCAACTAATAATACATCCAACGGCCGAGGGCTAGCAGTTCACAGAAAGGTATAGGGATCGATATCCACCTGTAGGCGAACGACGCCCGGCAGTTTCACCTTCGCCAGCCAGTCGCGAATCAGCGGCTGAGGCGCGATATCGCGCCGGCATTTCAGCAGGAAGCGCCGGCGGTGCCGCCCGCGCAGCATGGCCATGGGTGCGGGTGCGGGCCCCAGAACGCTGATGCCAGGGCCGGACGGCGCCACCCGCGCCAATGCGCGCGCGATCTGGTCCAGCCGCTCCTGGTCGTGGCTGGAGAGGATCAGCGCCGCGAGGCGCCCGAAGGGCGGCATGGAGTGGGTGCGGCGCTCCGCCAGTTCATAGGCGATCAGCCCGTCGCGGTCGCTGGTTACCATGGCCCGCATAACCGGATGATCGGGATCATAGGTCTGCAGCAGCACCTGGCCCGGCCGCTCGGCCCGGCCGGCGCGCCCAGCGACCTGATGCAGCAGCTGATAGGTGCGCTCGGCGGCGCGCAGATCGCCGCCGGCCAATCCCAGATCGGCATCGACCACCCCCACCAATGTCAGCATCGGGAAATGATGCCCCTTGGCGACGATCTGGGTTCCGATCAGCAGATCGACCTCGTGGCGGGCGATGCGATCGATCATTTCGGAGACGGCGCGCGGGCCCCCCAGCGTATCGCTGGTCAGCGTCGCCATGCGCGCCGCGGGAAACAGCGCGGCCGCTTCTTCCGCCAGCCGCTCCACGCCGGGGCCGCAGGCAGCGAAGCTTCCCGCCGCCCCGCATTGCGAACAGGTTTCCGGCAGGCGCGCCTGATAGCCGCAGTGATGGCATTGTAAGCGCCCGGTCAGGCGATGCTCCACCAGCCAGGCGGTGCAGTTCGGGCAGTTCAGGCGATGGCCACAGGCCCTGCACAGCGTCAGCGGCGCATAGCCGCGCCGATTGAGGAACAGCAGCGCCTGCTCGCCGGCGCCCAGTGTCAGCTCCAGCGCACTGACCAGGGCCGGTGATAGCCAGCGCTGGCGCGCGGGCCGGTCGCGCCGCAGATCGATGGATGCGACCTTGGGCAGTGCCGCACCGGCATGGCGATCGGGCAGATGCAGGGTCGTATAGCGGCCGGCGCTGACATTCTGCAGCGTCTCCAGCGATGGCGTCGCCGAAACCAGGATCACCGGGATGTTGGCGAGATGGCCGCGGAGCACCGCCATGTCGCGCGCCTGATAGCTGACGCCATCTTCTTGCTTATAGGCCTGCTCATGCTCCTCATCGACGACGATGAGACCGAGATCGGGATAAGGCAGGAACAGCGCCGAACGCGCGCCCCCGACAACCCGCGCCTGGCCGTTGGCGATTGCGCGCCAGGCCGTGCGCCGCTCCACGCTGGAAAGATCGGAATGCCATTCCGCAGGACGGGCGCCGAAGCGTTGTTCGAAACGCTCGAGCCACTGGCCGGTCAGCGCGATCTCTGGCAACAGCACAAGGGCTTGCTTGCCCGCGCGTAGCGC
>DASXQK010000423.1:0-7643 GCA_036493015.1 Dongiaceae bacterium
GCCCGATGTGAGCGAGGGAAAGATGGAGGCATCGACAATACGCAGGCCCGTAACGCCATGCACCTCAAGCCTGGCATCGACGACGCTGTCGGCGGCATCGGGCCCCATGCGGCAGGTGCTGACCGGATGAAAGACAGTGCCGGCACGCTTGCGGATATCCTGGATCAGAGCATCGTCACCCTGAACACCGGGGCCGGGCTTCAACTCTTCTTCGATCAGCGCCGCCAGTGCCGGTGTGCCGGCCAGCCGGCGCAGGAAACGCACGCCCGCCAGCATCTCGGCCACGTCATGTGCCGTCGCCAGGTAATTCGGATGAATCGCCGGTGCGGCGAAGGGATCGGGCGATCGGATTTGCAGATGGCCGCGACTCTCGGGCCGGCAGGGCGAGACCGACAGCAAAAATCCGGGATAGGGATCGGGGCTCATCAGCGGGCGCTTGCCGGGCGGCGCCTTGATGTAGCTTAGCGGCGAGAAGTAGAGCTGCATGTCGGGGCGGGTCAGCGCCGGCGAACTGCGAAAGAATCCGCCGGCCTGGTTGACGCTGAGCGCCAAGGGGCCACGGCGGCTGACGACATATTCGATGCCAACAAGGAGCTTTCCCCACCAGGGCCGCAAGACGTTGTTCAGCGTCGGCCGGCGCGAGCGATAGAGATAATCGACCGACAGGTGATCCTGCAGATTGGCGCCGACAGCTGGCCGGTCGACGATCGTCTCGATTCCGAAGGATTGCAGCAGCCCCCCCGGCCCGATCCCCGATAATTGGAGCAATTGCGGTGTATTGATTGCGCCCGCCGAGAGGATGATCTCGCCGCGGCAGCGTGCCTGCTGGCGGATGCCATGCTCGGCATATTCGACGCCGATAGCACGCTTGCCCTCGAACAGAATGCGCGTCGCCTGCGCGCGTTGGCGCACCGTGAGATTATTGCGCTGCATGGCGGGGTGCAGGAAGGCGCGCGCGCTGGAAACGCGAAAGCCGCCGCGGGTCAGGATCTGATAGAGGCCAATACCTTCCTGGCTCGCGCCGTTGAAATCGTTGTTGAGCGCAAGTCCCGCCTGCTGGCCTGCTGCCAGATAATCGCGGCAGACGGGATGAACCTGGCCCGTCGTATCGCTGACATGCATCGGCCCGCCGGCGCCATGGAATTCGCTGGCGCCTTGGGCGAAGTCTTCCGATTTCTTGAAGTAAGGCAGCACGTCGCGCCAAGCCCAGCCGGGATTGCCTGCGTCCGCCCAACTATCGAAATCTTCTGCCTGGCCGCGGATATAGACCATGGCGTTGATCGAGCTGGAACCGCCCAGCACCTTGCCGCGCGGCCAATAGCTGACGCGATTGGCGGTGCCCGGGTCAGGCTCGGTCAGGTACTTCCAGTTATAACGCGCATCATAAAACGTCTTGCCATAGCCGATGGGAACGGTGATCCAGAACCGCCGGTCGGACCCACCCGCTTCCAGCAGCAGCACACGGTGGCGGCCGCTCTCGGTCAGCCGGTTGGCGAGCACGCAGCCGGCCGAACCGGCACCGACGATGATGTAGTCATAATCGCTCATGTTGGCAGCGCGGCTTTCGCTGACTTCAAGCGCGCTCGCTGGCCTGATAGCGGGATTTCTCGAGCCAGGCGGGCGCCACCTCGACACCCCAGCCCGGCTCGTCGGGAATCGTCGCCTTGCCATCGACGATGTCATAGGGCGAGCGCACGAAGAGATCGTATTGCCAGGGGTAGTAATCCGCCTCCTCGATGGAGAATTCGAGATATTTGCCGGCATTGGGAATGGCGCCGAGCAGATGCATGGTGAACAGCGTCACCATGGAGAGATTGGCGCAATGGGGCGTGCAGGGCAGGCCTGCTTCAGCACCCATCTTCGCCACTCGCATGGTGCGCGTAAGTCCGCCGAGATAACAGACATCGGGCTGGATCACATCGACGGCCCGCATCTCGATCATCCGCCGCCAGATCGTCAGATCGCAATCCTGTTCGCCGCCGGTGACATCGATATCAAGAGCATCGGCGACCTGTTTGGTCTGGGCCAGCTCCCAATAGGGGCAGGGCTCTTCGTAATGGCTGATGCCGTTATCCTGCAGCAGCTTGCCGACTTCGATGGCGCGCTTGGGCGAATAGCAGCTATTGGCATCGGCAAGCAGCGCCACGCCCTCGCCCATCGCCTTGCGCATGGTGGGAACGATCTCCTCGGTGCGGCCCGGCCATTCGTCGCGGTCATGGCCCACCTCGGCGCCGACACGAAACTTGAAGGCGTCGAAGCCGTAGCGGTCGCGCAAGCTTACCAGGCGCGCTGCCTCATCCTTCGGCGTGATGTCGCGTTTCATCGACGAGGCATAGGCGCGAATGGCCCGCGGCTTGCCACCGATCAATTCGCACACGCTTTTGCCTTCGACCTTGCCGCGCAGATCCCACAACGCGGTATCGAGGCCGGTCATCGCGCGCACGAGATAAGAGCCGGGAAATTTATGCTCGCGCTCGGGGATCGCATCCATCAGCGCGTCGATATCGAATGCGTTTTTCCCCAATGAATATGGCGCCACCTGCCGGTGCAGGATCTCGCAGGTTATGTCGGAATTGTAGGTCGAAACCTGACCCCAGCCTTGCGCGCCGGTATCCGCGGTGATCCGCACGAAGCCGACATACTGGTTACAGAAAGTCTCGATCCGCTTGATCTTCATGGCAGGGCCGATCCGGGCTGATGGGAACCAATGTTACAGGTGGACGTTTGATTCCCGAGATTTGAAGGATTTATTAAAGGAAAGGGAATAGTGTAATGGACTCAGTCTCTTACGATATTTTCACAAGCAGCGATTTTAATCCGCAGTCGGATATTCCGAATTTCGATGCAGCCCCGTCAGTCCGCCAGCCCGCATCTTCTGTAGCAAATAACAGGCACCGCGTCTTGCGCAGGCACCGCGTCTTGGGCGGTATTCTAGTGGCGATCGCGGCGGCGGTCGGCGCCCTTGTTTGCGCCAGCAGCGTAGCGCGCGAAACGCCGGGTCCGATCGACTATGCCTCGCCGCCGCATCTGGTGCTGGAGCATGCGATCTTCACTCAAGCCGGCAAGGGATCGTGGTACGGGCGCTGGCACCAGGGGCGCAAGACGGCAAGCGGCGAGCGCTTCAACATGTTTCAGATGACCGCGGCCCATCCCTCACTACCGCTGGGCACCATCGTGCGCGTCACCAATCCCGCGACGGGCATATCGGTGAAGGTCCGCATCAACGACCGCGGGCCTTACTACCAGGGCCGCGTGATCGACCTCTCGGCCGCCGCGGCTCGCGCCCTGGGCATTTCCAAGAAAGGAACAGCCAGGCTCCGGATAGAGGCCTTCGCCTCAGACCAGACGCCTGGCTGAAATCCGCGTGAAGCGGCTTAGACGCCGCCCATGCACATGTACTTGATCTCGAGGAAGTCCTCGATGCCGTATTTCGAACCTTCACGGCCGACGCCGGATTCCTTGACGCCGCCGAACGGGGCAACTTCCGTCGAGATGATGCCGGTGTTGATGCCGACGATGCCGGATTCGAGCGCCTCGGCAACCCGCCACACCCGCCCGATATCGCGGCTGTAAAAATACGAAGCCAAACCGAACTCCGTATCGTTGGCCAGGCGCACCGCGTCTTCTTCTGTCTTGAAGCGGAACAGCGGCGCGACAGGGCCGAAGGTTTCTTCCCGCGCGACCGCCATCTGCGGTGTCACATTGGCCAGGATTGTCGGCTCGAAGAAGCTGTGGCCCAAGGTGTGGCGCTTGCCGCCCATGATCACCGTTGCACCCTTCTTCACCGCGTCGGCGATGTGCTCTTCGACTTTTTCCACTGCCTTCATGTCGATCAGCGGGCCCTGCTGGGTTTCACCCTTGAGGCCATCGCCGACCTTCAACTTACCGACGGCTACCTTGAGCTTGTCGGCGAACTTGTCATAGACGCCGTCCTGCACCAGCAGGCGATTGGCGCAAACACAGGTCTGGCCGGTGTTTCGGTACTTGGAAGCAATAGCGCCCTCGACCGCAGCATCCAGATCGGCATCCTCGAAGACGATGAAGGGTGCATTGCCGCCCAGCTCCATCGAAACCTTCTTTACCGTGCTGGCGCATTGCTGCATCAGCAGCTTGCCGATCTCGGTCGAACCGGTGAACGACAGCTTGCGCACGATCGGGCTGGACGACATCTCGCCACCGATAGCCGAGGCCGAGCCGGTGACCACGTTCAAGATGCCGGCTGGAATGCCGGCACGATGGGCCAGCTCGGCCAGCGCGGTAGCCGAGAACGGCGTCATGGTCGCGGGCTTGATCACCACGGGACAGCCCGCCGCGAGTGCCGGCGCGCATTTGCGGGTAATCATGGCGTTGGGGAAGTTCCACGGCGTGATGGCCGCAACCACGCCGATGGGCTGCTTGATCACGACGATGCGCTTGTCGGGCTGATGCTGGGGAATCGTATCGCCATAGACGCGCTTGGCTTCCTCGGCGAACCATTCGACGAAGGAGGCGCCATAGACGATTTCGCCCTTGGCTTCGGCGAGCGGCTTGCCCTGCTCGGCCGTCATCAGCACCGCCAGATCGTCCTGATTTTCGATCATCAGGTTGAACCATTTGCGCAGGATGTTGGCGCGCTCCTTGGCCGTCTTTTTGCGCCAGGCAGGCCAGGCGGCATTCGCCGCCTCGATGGCGCGGCGGGTTTCGGTCGCACCCATATTCGGCACCGTGCCCAACACCTCGTCGGTGGCGGGGTTGACCACATCGATCGTCTTGCCGGAATCGGCATCGGCCCATTTGCCGTTGATGTAGCATTGCTGGCGCAGCAGGCTCGGGTCCTTGAGCGACAGCGTGGCGGCAGGCTTTTTCATAGCTTGTTGCATGGCGATCCTCGCAAAACGAAATCGGTGGGGAATGGAATGGGCCATAATATAGCGATGATGGCGGTAATCGCAAACGGGGGCGGCAAACCGGAAGGATGAAAAGAGGTCGCCGCAAAGCCCTGACTAAGTCATGGTTTTGCCATGCTTTCCTGCGAGCTTCGCCTGGTGCAGACAGCTGCCATGAACAAAAGGCTTATCATGACGCTTCGCACTATCGGCCTCGCCGCCGTACTCCTCGCCGCCAGCCTTGCCCTGCCGCCCCGGGTCGCCCAGAGCGCATCGGCGGGGGATGGTCGCGAGCTCATCGATAATCCGGTGGAAATCAAACGGGCGCTGAACGAACAGACTGTCTATGGCCGATACGCCGACGGCAAGATCTGGACCGAATATCAGTCATCGGACGGCCGCACCGCGTACGAGGAGGACAACTGCATCTATGAGGGGCACTGGTGGGTTGCATCCGGCCAGGTCTGCTATCGCTATGAAGCGATGGAGAACGGCAAGGTCTTCTGCTTCCAGCTTTATCACCATGGCAGCCGGTTGGAATTCGACTACGAACTCGCCCCCGGCGATTGGCAGCTCAACGCCTATAGCGTCGATGTGACTCCGGGCAATCCGGAGAAGCTGCCGCTCGATAAACAGGGCTGCCGGCCTGCCCCCGGCGTGTGAGCGTTACTCGCCGGCGCGTAAGCGCCCGTTATTCAGCGGCGCGTAAGCGCCCACTATTCAACCGTCACGCTCTTGGCGAGATTGCGCGGCTGGTCGACATCCGTGCCCTTGGCCACGGCGGCGTGATAAGCCAGAAGCTGCACCGGCACGGCGTATAGAATAGGCGCTACGAAAGGATCGCAATCCGGTAGCTCGATCGTATGGGCGACGCGTTTGCCGAGCCGTGCGATGCCGGCGCGGTCGGAAATCAGGATCACCCGCCCGCCACGGGCCGAGGCTTCTTCCAGGTTCGAGGCCGTTTTTTCGAACAACTCGTCGCTGGGCGCCACCACGATCACCGGCATGGTCTCGTCGATCAGCGCGATGGGCCCGTGCTTCATCTCGCCGGCGGCATAGCCTTCGGCATGGATGTAGGAGAGCTCCTTCAGCTTCAGCGCCCCTTCCATGGCGATGGGGAAGGTTGAGCCACGGCCCAGGAACAGCACGTCCTTGGCGTCGATCAGCATCTCTGCCACGGCACGGATCTTCGCCTCGCCCGCCAGGATCTCGGCGATCTGGCCCGGCACCTCGGCGATTGCCTGAACCATTGAGGCTTCGCGCGCCTCGTCGATTTCGCCGCGCGCCCGCGCCGCCGCGATTGCCAGGCAGGCCAGGATGACGAGTTGCGTGGTGAAGGCCTTGGTCGAGGCAACACCGATCTCCGGCCCCGCGAGCGTCGGCAGCACCTTGTCGCTCTCCCGCGCCATGGTGCTTTCCGGTGCATTCAGGATCGCTGCGATCTTCTGGCCCTGGCTCTTGGCATAGCGCATCGCGGCCAGCGTGTCCGCCGTCTCGCCCGATTGCGAGATGACGATGGTCGCACCCTTCTTCGCCATGGGTGCCGCGCGATAGCGGAACTCAGAGGCGATATCGACTTCGACCGGCAATCGGGCCAGTTTTTCGAACCAGTATTTGCCGACCACGCCGGCAAGATAGGCGGTGCCGCAGGCAATGATCGTCAGCCGTTCAACCTCGGCGAGGTCGAAGGGTAGCCCGGTGATATCTGTCTGGCGGGTCAGCGGATTGACCAAAGAATGCAACGTCTCGCCGATCACCGCCGGCTGTTCGTGGATCTCCTTCATCATGAAGTGGCGATGATTGCCTTTGCCGACGACGGCGCCGGATATCGCGGTGCGGGTGATCGCGCGCTCGACTGTCTTGCCGTGGTTGAAGAACGTCGCCCCGTCCGGACGCACGACCGTCCAGTCTTCCTCCTCCAGATAGGCGATATTCTGGGTAAAGGGCGCCAGTGCCAGGGCGTCGGAGCCCAGATACATCTCGCCCTCGCCATAACCCACCGCCAGCGGCGCGCCGCGGCGCGCGCCCATCAGCAGATCTGCCCGGCCGGCAAAGACGATGGCGAGCGAGAACGCGCCGCGCAGCCGTGGCATGACCGTGGCCATGGCCTGTTCGGGCGTGCGCTGAGCCTCCAGCTCGCGGGTCAGCAGATGGGCAACGACTTCCGTATCGGTCTCGGTGCTGAAGGCGACACCCTCGGCCATCAGTTCGTCGCGCAATTCCTGGAAGTTCTCGATGATGCCGTTATGCACGACACCGACACGCTCGGTGATGATGGGATGCGCATTGTTTTCCGTGGGCTTGCCATGGGTTGCCCATCGCGTATGGCCAATGCCGGTGGTTCCAGCCAGTGGCGAGCGCTCGAGGAGGGCCTCCAGATTGGTGATCTTGCCCTCGGCGCGACGGCGGTCGATATGGCCGTTCACCAGCGTGGCGATGCCGGCAGAATCGTAGCCGCGATAGGTCAGGCGCTTCAGCCCATCGACAAGCAGGGGTGCCGCGGGCTTCTTGCCAAGGATCCCGATGATTCCGCACATGGTTTAATTCCCTACCTTTTTCACCTTGTCCTTGAGCTGGCGGAACATCTTCACCCAACCCGGCTTTTCCACCTGCTGCGAACGTGCGATCGCCAGCGCCCCCGCCGTCACATCGCGGGTGATGACGCTGCCGGCGGCGACGAAAGAGCCTTCGCCGATGGTAACCGGCGCACAGAGCGCGCTGTTGGAGCCGATGAAGGCCCCGGCGCCGATCACCGTTTCGTATTTGCCGAAGCCGTCG
>DASXQK010000424.1:0-2311 GCA_036493015.1 Dongiaceae bacterium
CGTATTTCCCGCCGTCACCACCCAGTTCCGCGCGGATTTCAGCCTCGATCTGGATGCAACGCGCAAGGTCATCGAAGGCCTGCTGCGCGACGGCGTCTCTGGCCTGATCATCGCCGGTACGGTCGGCGAGAATTGCTCGCTCTCCAAATCCGAGCGCGTTTCCCTGCTGGAAGCAGCGGTCGATGTGACCAAGGGCCGGGTCCCGGTCCTGGCCGGCATCGCCGAATTCACCACGCCGCAAGCCATCGACATGGCGAAGGAAGCCCAGCGTGTGGGCGTCAACGGCGCCATGCTGATGCCCGCTTTGGTCTATTCCTGCAAGCCGCATGAGACCAAGGCGCATTTCGAGGGCGTGGCCAAGGCGACCGACCTGCCGATCATGGTCTATAACAACCCGCCGATTTACCGGAACGATGTGACGCCGGATATCCTGACCTCGCTCACCCCCATCGACAGCATCGTCGCCTTCAAGGATTCCTCCGGCGATACGCGCCGCTTCACCGACACCCGCAACATGGTGGGCGACCGCTTCGTGCTATTCTGTGGTCTCGACGATGTCATCGTGGAAAGCGTCATGCTGGGCGCGGTCGGCTGGGTTTCCGGCCTCTCCAACGCCTTCCCGCGCGAGGGCGAAACGCTGTTCCGCCTGGCGCGTTCGGGCCGCTTCGCCGAATGCCAGGCGCTCTATGACTGGTTCATGCCGCTGCTGCATCTCGATGCCCGCGCCGATCTCGTCCAGTGCATCAAGCTTTGCGAGCAGCTGGTGGGCCGTGGCAGCGAGCGCACCCGTCCGCCGCGCCTGCCGCTGCTGCCGGCCGAGCGCGCCGAGGTCGAAGCGATCATGAAAAAGGCGTTGGCGACGCGGCCCAAGCTGGTCGATGTCGGCCTGAGGGCTGCGTAAGACCTCAGGGCGCCTAATTACCAGGATCGTGCGGCGGTCAGGATTTCTTCTTGGCCGCCGCTTGTTTATGCATGAAGTCGACGAGGCTGCGTCCCGCCTCGCGCACGTGATCTTCCACCAGCTTCGCCGCCGCACCGGTTTTGCGGGCGCGGCATAGTTCCAACAGCTCTGTATGCTCGCGCTGGGCGCGCTGCTGGCCGCCGGTCAACAGAAGCTGCATGCGGGTATAGCCATCGGTCTGATCCAGCAGCGATCGCACCAGCGCCAGCGAGCGCGGCCGCTCGGCTGGCCCATACAACGCCAAATGGAACTGTGTATTTAACCGTCCCCAGGTTTGCACGTCGTGCTGGGCCAGCGCCGTGTTGTAGCCATCGAGGATCGCCGCCGCCTCGCTGAGATTGCGCTCCGTCAGTTTCGGCACGGCGTGGCGCAGGATATCCGGCTCCAGCAGCACACGCAGATCGAACAGCTCGCCGATCTCTTCGGGCGAGCGCACCGCAACGACCGCGCCGCGATGGGGTGCGATGGTGATGAGGCCCTCGCCCTCCAGCAGGCGAAAGGCCTCGCGCAGCGGAATGCGGCTGACGCCCAGATCGGCCGCCAGCACCTCTTGGCGCAGCTGTTCGCCCTCGCCCAGTTCGCCGGCGAGAATGCGGCTGCGCAGCGTCTCGGCTACGGATTCGGCGACGGTCTTGCGCTCAACAGTCGATCGCTTGGCGAACACGAATTCCTCGAATCATTAAGCCATCATTTATCACATAAAATACTACGAAAGCTTCCCCACAAAACTTCACGCAAAGATTTTGGCCGGTGTGTAACAGTTGATACAGAGTCGATACAGATTGACGCCGCCATTATGCATTATACGATGCGCGCCACACGATCTGCGCCAACTGGCCGGCGGTTCAACGCCGGCCTCATCAGGAGGGAAAACCAATGTTAGACAATACGAGCCGCCGCTCGTTTTTGGCGCTGGCTTCGGCTGCCGCGACAACCGCCATGTTCGGCACGGCGCTGAAATCGGCGCGCGCCGAGGGTATGGTCGATGAAATCAAATGGGCGCTGCCGGCAATTCCCGACACGCTCTTCGTGCCCCATGCCTGGCAGACTTATACGGGCGCCATCATGTCGCTGGTGCAGGAAGGCCTGCTCGCCTTTGGCGACGATCTCTCGCTGGTGCCGGCGGTTTCCGACACCTGGGAACAGGTCGATCTCACCACCTTCAAATATCATATCCGCGATGCCAAGTTCAGCGATGGCAGCGCCGTGACGCCGGACGATGTGGTCGCCAGCATGAGGCTGCATATGACGCCGGACGCCGGCTCGCAGCTCGCCCCCTTCTACACCTCGGTCGACAGCGTCAGCGCCTCGGGTGCCAACGAAGTCACGGTCAAGCTGAAGGCCCCGAAC
>DASXQK010000425.1:0-1542 GCA_036493015.1 Dongiaceae bacterium
CAGCACCGAAGGCATAGCGAAAGAACTGCAGCCGACTGGAAGCGCGCTTGGCGCTGCGCTGGGCAAGGCTCAGCGCCTCCTCCGCCATGTCGTCGTCTTCGGCGATCAGCTCGAGCCCGTTATTGACGGCACCCAGCGGCCCCACCAGGTCGTGGCAAAGGCGCGAAGCCAGCAACCCAGCAACACGTAGCGCCGAAGCATCCGTCATGGCCGCCTCACTGTTGAAAAACACCGTGCTTGTTTGGGTCAGGCCGTATCGTCCGGATTTTGTCCGTGGCCGGAAACATCTGTACGATGATGCCGCCCTTCCGGCGAATTGTGCAAGCGAGCCAGCATGAACGAACGCCTGTTGCCCGGCGTCTATGTCCGCCACCCGTACATGCCCGATTGGGGAATTGGACAGGTTCAATCGGTCATCGGCGACAGGGTGACGGTCAATTTTGAGAATGCGGGCAAGCAATCGATCAACGGCGCCGTCGTGGCGCTGGTCGAGATCGATATTCGCGCCGGCGCAACACAAGGACGATGACTGACGATGACCAAGTGACCTCCACATGAGTCACGGCGTCTGGCTTGAAACACTCAGCTGGGTCGAGGCGAAGTCACGGTTTGACGCCGGCGCGGTCGTACTGATGCCCATCGGCGCCATCGCCAAGGAACATGGGCCTCACCTGCCGCTCAACACCGATTGGCTCATAGCGCGTGCGCTCGCCCAGCGCGTGGCCGAGGCGCTGCCGATCGTCGTGGCACCGGTGGTAAGCGCGGGCTACTACCCAGCCTTCACCGACTATGCCGGCAGCCAGCATTTATCGGCTGCAACTTTCATCGCCGTCATCGAACAACTGATCGGCAATTTGATCGGCCAGGGTGCCAGGCGGATCGCCCTTCTGAATACGGGCGTATCCACGGAGGCGCCGCTGCGCATCGCCTGCCGCAATATCCTGGACCAACACGGCATCTCCATCCCCTGCGCGGATATCCGAAACCTGGGCCGGGGCAGCGAGAAGCTGCTGCAGCAGCAGGCCGGCGGGCATGCCGATGAGGCTGAGACTTCCATCATGCTGGCCCTCGATCCGGCCCGCGTCGATTTGCGCCATGCGGTCAGCGATTACGGCGACGCCCTCACCCGCTCCGCCGGGATCCGCCCTAACGCCTTCCAGCGCCCCGGCACGATGGAGGGCAGCCGCAGCGGCGCCTTTGGCGACCCCACCCTCGCCACCGCCGCCAAGGGCAAGGCGATCCTGGACGCCATGGTGAACGAGCTGGTCGCCGGCCTGCGCGCCAGCTATCCCGAGGCCCTTGCGGCAGGCCGTAACTGAGGCTAAACCTGCCCCGCCTTCCAGAGAGCGCCGGCATTCCTCAAAGCCCGCGCACCCTTTCCGGCCCGGTGGCAGAGTGGCCATGCAGGGGACTGCAAATCCCCGTACGTCGGTTCGATTCCGGCCCGGGCCTCCAATCTTTTTGGGTCGCATTGGGCCAAGTCGGTGTAATTCCAGAGTCGCCCATCTGAGGTTGCTGCGAACCTGTGCGCGGCATTCGACC
>DASXQK010000426.1:0-17119 GCA_036493015.1 Dongiaceae bacterium
GCACGTAACGGTGAAAATGCCCGATGGCCGGCCTCTCGTCACCGCCAATGCGAAGATTGTCGAAGGCGAGCACGTCCTCGTTAGTGGTCCGTCAGGCAGCGGCAAGAGCACCCTGTTCCGCGCGATTGCCGGCATCTGGCCCTATGGCGCCGGCGAGATCATCCTGCCGCAATTGCGGCGCCTGCTGTTCCTGCCGCAGAAGCCCTATGTTCCCATCGGCAGCCTGCGCAATGCGGTGACCTTCCCGGCCAGGCCGGGCGCTTTTTCCGATCCGCAGATCGTCGAGGCGCTCAAAGCCTGCCAGCTCGACGACAAAGCGACACTTCTTGACGAGGAAGACCACTGGGATCGCAGGCTGTCGCCGGGCGAACAGCAGCGCCTCGCTATTGCGCGTGCGCTGCTGCAAAAGCCTGATTGGCTGTTCCTCGATGAAGCGACGTCGGCGCTGGATCCTGAGCTCGAGGCCAAACTCTACCGGTTGATCCGCGATCGTCTGCCGAAGACGACGCTGCTCAGCATTGCCCACCGCACCAGTCTCGACGCCTTTCACGAACGCCGGCTGCGTTTCGTTCCGGGCGAGGAGGGTGTGGAATTGAAGAGCGAGCCTGTTGGCTGAGCTGGCTCAGGGCCAGAGATAGAAGCCGTAATCCCAGGCCAGGGTACCGGCAACCATTCCCAGCAACCCACCGATGACCCGGTGCCGGCGCCAGAGCACGGCACCCGCTGCCGCGCCGAGCAGCAGTCCCGGCCAGCCGATCATCACGGCAAGGACGGGCCAGATATACCAGTCGAACTCGATATTGATATCGGACATGAAGGCAGCATAACAGGCGGCCCCGCTGGGGACCTGCGATTACGCTTGCCTGGCTTCCGGGGCGAGTCCCGACATTGCCAGCAAGCGTCCGAACCCCGTTACCGGCCGGGTTTCCCCGGCCAGGCGCAGGCAATGCCAGGCCAGTGCCTGGCTCGCGGCAACCACGGGCAGGCCCGTGCTGGCCTCCAGTTTCTCGATCAGCGGGCTGACGCGAAGCGATGTGCCGCAGATAAGGATCGCTTGCGCTTCCGCCCAGCGCAGATCCATCAGGCGCCCGCGCAAGACTGCTTCCGACAGCGACGCCTCGCTGCCATCGTCGCCCACATCCAGGCAGGCATCTTCGACGATCTCGATGCCACGGCCCCGAATATAGGCCGCCAAAACCCGATGGCTGGCGACGGTATAGGGGCTGAGCAACACGATCCGCCGGGCGCCAAGCTGGGCGAGGCCGGCAAGGGAGGCGGTGATCGGCGTCGTCCAGGGAGTGCCGGGCCGGGATTCTTCGAGAGGCCGGCCGATTCTCTCCTCCCCCAACGAGATGGTGGTGAGCGTACCGGCATAGGCAATCGTGGAGAGCGGTTGGCCCAGCGCCAGCCATTTTGCAGCACTGACGATGTCGCCGATGGCGCCATTGGGGCTTGCCGGCGGGCCTTCGCTCAACGCCGGCACATGGGCTACGTAAAGCTTGGCCTGGCGCGACGCCAGCATCAGACGCAGTTCATGCGTGATGGTTTCGTCGCCGGCGACGGCTATCAACCCGATATTCAGGTCTGACGCCCGTTTCCGCCCGCGCGCGCGCGCCAGCCCTGCCGTAGCAGCGGCTTTTGGCTTGCTCATCGTAGCCCTTCCCCGGTCACATCATCGGGCCGAAGCTGCAGCGCCGGCAAGCAAATTCGCTTAAGCCTATAATATGATGGATGAAGAGACCGGTTGTCCCGGCATCCGGGGGTTCTCCGTTTGCGGGTAGCCAAGCGCTGGAGGAGGTTTCCAGCTGTGCTGGCGGTTAAAGCCGGGTGACCCGATCCGGCTCGCGGCCCAGGGATTTTTCGCACCAGGCCCGGCCCAGCGCTTCAGCGCTCTCGGCACCGGTAATCCGGCCGCTCATCTCGAGGCGCTTGCCGTCCTGCCAGACCGACCAGAGGTAATGGCTGGAGCCGTCCAGACTGCCCCAGCGCTCGATGATCAACTCTACCATTTGTCTTCCTCGGGGCTCTTCGTCGCGCGCGCGCGCGTTCCGACTCGCCTACGCCAGCGATTGTGTTAGCATCGGTGCAACTCGACAAGGAATGTCGAGCGGGAGACGGGCACCAAGCGGGCCAAGGCAGACATTCGAAATGCTGGGCGATAGCCGGAGAGGGGGCCGGGCCTGGCGACAAGGGGCTTAACCGCGTCGAGCGCGGTTCCAGTTCGATTGGCTGCTGCCGTGCGGCGCTGAAGAAGGCCACGACGCAACAGGGAGAGCCATCGATGAGCGAACTTGAATTCTGGACCCAGCAAATTGTCAAAGGAAGAATCAGCCGGCGCGAATTCTTCGGTCGCGCCGCCGCGCTCGGCGTGACGACCGCGTTGGCGACAGCGCTGCTCGAAGACGTCGGCCTTGCTGCCTCGGAGCCGAAGAAGGGCGGTTCGGCGCGATTTGGTCTGGCGCATGGCGCCACCACCGACACGCTCGATCCGGCGGGCTATCCGGATACGGGCACCCAGGTGCCGTTCTGGGGCGGCATGGCGAACGGTCTGACCGAGGTGAACGCCAAGGGCGACATCACGGGCGATCTCGTCGAGAGCATGGAACCCGCTGACGGCGCCGCAAAATGGGTCTTTAAGCTGCGCAAGGGCGTTACCTTCCACGACGGCAAGAACCTGACGCCCGCCGACGTTATTGCTTCATACCGCCATCACATGGGCCCGGATTCGAAATCGGCCGTGAAATCCGTTCTGGCGGCAGTCACCGACATCAAGGGCGATGGACCGGACACGGTCATCTTCACCCTGAATGGCGGCAATGCCGACTTCCCGTATATCTGCAGCGACTATCATATTCCCATCATGGAAGCGAAGGCCGACGGCACCGCCGACTGGCAGAACACGGCCCGCACCGGCCCGTTCATCTTCGATTCCTGGCAGCCGGGCGTGCAGGCGAAGCTGAAGCGCAACCCGAACTACCACAAGCCCAACAAGCCTTATTTCGACGACGTCACCTTCCTGACCATCGCCGATGTCGGCGCGCGGACCAATGCGCTGACCACGGGCGAAGTGGACTGGATCGGCCGTTGCGATCTGAAGACGCTGAACCTGCTGAAGAAGAATCCGAAGGTGACCATCGACGAATACACGGGCTACGGCCACTACGTGTTCCCGATGATGTGCGACAAGCCGCCCTTCAACGACGTCAATGTGCGCCTTGCGTTGAAGTGGGCTCTGGATCGCGAGCAGATCCAGAAGAAGGTCTTCCTCGGTCACGCCAAGGTGGGTAACGACAACCCGATCGCGCCCTCGGTCAAATTCGCTGCCGACCCTCAGCCGAAGTACCACTACGATCCGGAGAAGGCGAAATTCTACCTGAAGAAGGCGGGCTTATCCTCGCTCAAGGTGGATCTCTCGGCGGCCGAGGCGGGCTTCAACGGCGCCGTCGACGCGGCGGTGATCTATCAGCAATCCGCCAAGGCGGCCGGCATCGACATCAACGTGATCCGCGAGCCGGATGACGGTTACTGGGACAATGTTTGGCTCAAGAAGTCCTGGTGCGCCGGCTACTGGAGCGGCCGGCCGACCGCCGACTGGATGCTGACCGTCGTCTATGCCAAGGGCGCGGCATGGAACGAAACCCATTACGACGATCCGAAGTTCAACACACTTCTGGTCCAGGCACGCAGCGAGACCGACGACAAGAAGCGGGCCGGCATGTACGCGGAGTGTCAGCAGCTGATTCATGACAACGGCGGCGCGATCGTGCTGGTGTTCAACAACTACGTGGAAGCGAAGAACAAAAAGCTTGCCCATGGCCCGCTCGCGGCCAACTGGGAATGCGACGGGCTGAAGATCGCCGAGCGTTGGTGGTTCGCCTGATTGCCGCCTAAGGGTCAGGGGGCCGGCCGGATCGGCCGGCCCCTCCCTTTCGCCTACCGACAACCCGGCGCCGCAAACGGCCGGGAGTCGCAACAGGGGTGGAGCGCGTGAACGCTGTCATCAAAACGGTATTGCAGCGCCTTGGTCTCGGGGTCGGGACCCTGTTTGCCGTCTCGATCATCATTTTCCTGGCGGTCACCATGCTGCCCGGCGATTTCGCCCAGGCCATATTGGGCCAGGCCGCAACGCCGGAAACCGTAGCGGCCTTCGACAAGGAAATCGGCCTCGATCGTCCGCCGGTGGAGCGCTATCTCCACTGGGTCGCCGGCGTAGTGCAGGGTGATTTCGGCGACTCTTTCTCCAGCATGGGCAATCTCGGTGGCGGTCATCCGCGCACGGTGATGTCGCTGATCCTGCCGCGGCTGGGCAACACGCTGTTCCTCGCCGGAATGGCAGCTCTGATCGCCGTGCCTCTGGCCCTGCTGCTCGGCATGCTGGCAGCACTCCACCGCAACGGTTTCTTCGACCGGCTGATCAATGTCACGACCCTGACCTCGATCTCGGTCCCGGAATTCTTCGTCGCCTATATCCTGATGCTGTTCCTGGCCGTGCGCTGGGAAGCGTTCTATTCGCTGGCGACGGTCAGCCCCGATACGCCCTTCTTCGAAAGGGTGGCGCGTTGCGCCCTGCCGGCGATGACCCTGATCCTGGTCACCGTCGCTCATATGATGCGCATGACCCGGGCCTCGATCATCAACCTGTTGGCAAGCCCCTACATCGAGATGGCCCGGCTCAAGGGCGTGTCGCCGAGCCGTATCATCTTCCGCCACGCGTTGCCCAACGCCTGGGCGCCGATCGCGACTGTCATTGCGGTCAATCTCGCCTATCTGATCGTGGGCGTGGTCGTGGTCGAAGTCGTCTTCGTCTATCCGGGCATTGGCCAGTTGATGGTGAACTCGGTTTCGGCTCGCGACATCCCGGTGGTACAGGGCTGCGCGCTCATCTTTGCGGCCACCTATATCCTTCTGAACCTGCTGGCCGATATCGTGGCCATCGTTACCAATCCCAGGCTCCTGCACCGGCGATGAGCACAGGATCCGACATCCCCGAGGCGATCACGCCGGGCGGCGAATCCCTGGCCGATCTCGCGACTGCGGATGTGCGGTTGCTGCCCAAGCGCCGCACGAAACTGGAATCCGCCTGGCGCAGCCTGAAGAAGGCACCGATCACGGCCTGGTTCGGGCTGTTCGTCATCACGGCCTATGCCATCATCGCGATCTTCGCGCCGCTCATCGCGCCCTATGGCGAAGCCGACATCGTGGGCGACCAATACGCGGCATGGGACAGCCAATTCCTGCTCGGCACCGATCAGCTGGGCCGCGACATGCTTTCCCGCCTGATCTTCGGGGCACGCAACACGATCGGGATCGCCGTGCTGACGACGGCCGTCTCCTTCACCATCGGCGGCGTGTTGGGATTGCTTGCCGCCGTGCTTGGCGGCTGGGCCGACCAGCTGCTCTCCCGTCTGGTCGATATCCTGATGGCCATTCCCCAGCTCATCTTCGCCCTGGTGCTGCTGGTCATCTTCGGGCCGTCGATCACCAACCTGATCCTGATCATTGCCGTTCTCGACAGCACCCGCGTCTTTCGCCTGACGCGTGCGGTTGCGATGAACGTGGTGGTGCTGGATTTCGTCGAGGCGGCGCGCCTGCAGGGCGAAAAGCTCGGCTGGATCATGGGGCGCGAGATCCTGCCCAATATCCTGCCGCCGCTGGTGGCCGAGTTCGGGCTTCGCTTCTGCTTCGTCTTTCTCACCATCGCCGCCCTTTCTTTCCTCGGCCTCGGTATCCAGCCGCCGACGGCAGATTGGGGCTCGATGGTTCGCGAGAACTCGACCCTCATCAATTATGGCGACATCACGCCGCTGCTGCCGGCGGCTGCGATCGCGCTGCTGACCGTCGCGGTCAACTTCGTGGTCGACTGGTTCCTGCACAAGACCAGCGGGCTGAAGGAATGAGCACGAAACCCGCCAACGACGGCAAGACTCAAGCGGCCGGTCCGCTTCTTGAAATCAGGGGTCTCAAGATCGAGGGGCAGAGCGACGACGTCTGGATGCCCATCGTCAAGGGCATCGACCTCAGCCTGAAGCGGGGTGAAGTGCTGGGCCTGATCGGCGAATCGGGCGCCGGAAAATCGACCATAGGCCTGGCCGCCATGGGCTATGCCCGGCCGGGCTGCCGCATCTCGGGCGGCACCATTGCCTTCGACGGCATCGATTTGCTGAAGTTGAGCGCGGCCGAAATCCGCAAGCTGTGGGGCCGGCGCGTTGCCTATGTGGCGCAGTCGGCCGCCGCCTCGTTCAACCCGGCCCATCGCCTGATGGACCAGTATGTCGAGACGCCGACATGGCATCACGTGCTGAACGAGGCCGACGCGAAGAACCAGGCCGTCGAGCTGTTCCGCCGCCTGCGGCTGCCCACGCCGGAGACGATCGGCAGCCGCTATCCCCATCAGGTTTCGGGCGGCCAGCTGCAGCGCGCCATGACCGCCATGGCGATGTCCTGTCATCCCGACCTGCTGATCTTCGACGAACCGACCACGGCACTCGACGTGACGACCCAGATCGAGGTGCTGGCGGCGATCAAGGACGTGGTGCGCCAATCCAATACGGCGGCGATTTACATCTCGCACGACCTGGCCGTTGTCGCCCAGATGGCGGACCGCATTATCGTCTTGCGCCATGGCGAGGTGGTGGAAGAGGCGCCGACGCGCCAGATGCTCACCCACCCGCAGATGCCCTATACGAAATCGCTCTGGGCCGTGCGCTCGCTGCAAAAGAAGGAGCAGGGTGCGGACGAGGCGATCATCCATGTGAAACAGGTCGATGCCTCATACGGAACCGTGCCGGTTCTGTTCGATATCGATGTCCGCGTGCCCAAGGGACGCACCGTCGCCGTGGTGGGGGAATCCGGATCCGGCAAGTCGACGCTTGCCCGCGTCATCACCGGTTTGTTGCCGCCGCGCAAGGGCGAAGTCGTCTTCCAGGGCAAAGCGCTGCCGCCCGCCATGAAAGACCGTTCCAAGGATCTGCTGCGCCGGGTGCAGATGATCTATCAGATGCCCGACACCGCCCTGAACCCGCGCCGGCGCGTGCGCGACATACTGGGCCGGCCGCTGGAACACCAGATGGGTCTGCGGGGCGCCGCCCGCGACCGGCGCATCGGCGAGCTATTGGAGATGATCGAGCTGGATGAGCGCTTCCTGGAGCGGCTGCCGAGCGAACTCTCCGGCGGGCAGAAGCAGCGCATTTGCATCGCGCGGGCGTTGGCGGTCGAGCCCGACCTGGTCATTTGCGATGAAGTCACCTCGGCGCTGGACCAGATCGTCGCCGAGGAAATCCTGAAGCTGCTGCTGCGCCTTCAGCGCGATCTGAAGGTCTCCTACCTCTACATCACCCACGACCTTGCCACGGTGAAGGCAATCGCCGACGAGATCGTGGTCATGTTCCAGGGCCGGGTGGTGCAGAGCGGGTCAAAAACCGCCGTGATGACGCCGCCCCACCACGAATACACGGCCAAGCTGCTCTCCTCGGTGCCGGAGATGGATCCGGACTGGCTGGATGGGCTTCTGGCGCGGCGCCAGCCGGCGCGGCCCTCGGCTTGATGGGGCACCCCCTTCTGCCGGTTTCCCGATTGCCGGGTTCCCATTTGACATGCGAATCGATGTTTTTTGGCGAGGGCGCGATCTGGCTAAATTGCGCCGCTTGGCGTGGGATGGGTGATGGCCGCCTTGCGTCAATCTAGGGAAGCTTCGCCTTCGTATAAGGCTTCAGGGGGGCGGCGGCGCGGTTTGCAGGGTCGTGGGAGCTTGCAGCCGGGTCCGTAACGTGTAGGCTCGCACTTAAGAAACAGTTCACAAAAACGCCGCTTCGACCAGCGAGAATGGGATCGTTGCGGACCGGCAAACAGGGAGAGTAACGATGGATAATTGGGATCAATTGCAGAGAGCCATGGCTTCGGGCGGCCTGTCGCGCCGCGAATTCATTGGCCGCGCCGCGGCGCTGGGCATTGCCACGTCGCTGAGCAGCGGCATCCTGGCGAGCTCGGCCTTCGCCGAAACGCCGAAAAAGGGCGGTACCTTGCGCCTGGGCATGGAAGGCGGCTCGCCCAGCGATTCGCTCGACCCGCGCACCTATGCCGATTCCGTCATGATCGCGGCGTCGCTGACCTGCATGAACTGCCTGATCGAGTTCGACGCCGAGGGCAACCCGACCGGCGAACTGTTCGAGAGCTGGGACGTGAAGCCTGGCGCTGCCGAGTGGGTGTTCAACGTCCGCAAGGGTGTCAAATTCTCCAACGGCAAGACGCTCGATGCCGAGGATTGCATCTATTCGATCCAGATCCACCGCGGCGAGACCAAGTCGCCGGCCAAGGGCATCCTGGCGCAGATCAAGGAGATCAAGGCGCTGTCGCCGACCCAGGTCGGGATCACGCTCTCCAGCGGCAATGCCGACTTCCCGGTCATCCTGGGCGACTATCACCTCGTCGTCGTGCCCAAGGACTTCACCGACTGGCAGAAGCCGATCGGAACCGGTGCCTATACGCTGGAAAGCTTCGAGCCCGGCGTGCGCCTGGTCTTCAAGAATCGCGGCGATTACTGGAAGCCCGGCCGCGGCAATTTCGATACCGTTGAAATCCGCAACATCCAGGACGTGGCGGCCCGCACCGCGGCGCTGCAATCGGGCGAGATCGATGGCTGCAACCGCCTGGATGCGCGCACGGTCAAGCTATTGATGAAGGATGCGAACCTGCACGTCACCCGCACCAAGGGCACGGGCAATCGCTTCTGCTTCGTCGCGCGCGTGACCGACGATCCGTACACCAACAAGGATCTGCGCCTGGCGCTGAAGTACGGCATCGACCGCGAGAAGATCATCGACTCCGTCTATAACGGCTTCGCCGTCCCGGGCAACGACCACAATCTGGATGCCCTCAATCCCTTCTACAACACGGCCATGCCGCAGCGGAAATACGATCCGGAGAAGGCCGCCTTCCATTTCAAGAAGGCCGGCGTCTCCAAGGCGCTGGAACTGCAGACTTCCGACGGCGCCTGGGGCACGGCGGTGGATTGCGCCCAGCTCTACCAGGAATCGCTGAAGAAGGCCGGTATCGACCTCGACGTGAAGAAAGTCTCGGGCGACGGCTATTGGGACAACGTCTGGCTCAAGGTGCCGTTCTGCGCCGTGTATTGGGGCCGCCGTATGTCGGCGGACCAGGCCTTCACCCAGGTCTTCGGCGAAAAGTCGGACTGGAACGACACGAACTGGAAGGATCCCACATTCCAGAAGGTCATCGCCGACGCCCGCGTCGAAACCGACAAGACCAAGCGCAAGGATCTGTACTGGCAGGCCCAGCAGATGATCTCGGACGATGGCGGCTTCGTCTGCTTCGCCATCACCGATTATCTCGATGGCTATGCCAAGAAGGTGCGCGGCAACGAGCCGCATGCCCGTTACGACATGAATGACAACCGCATCGGCGAAAAGGGTTGGTTCGCCTAAGGCGTAGTCACTAGTCAGCCGGTCGCGGGGGCGACCCGATGCTTCGAACGATTGCTGTTCGGGTCGTCCTCGGCCTGCTGACGCTGCTTGCCGTTTCCGTCCTTATTTTCGCCGCCACGGAAATTCTGCCGGGCGACGTGGCCAGCGCCGTGCTGGGCCAGGGTGCCACGCCCGATACGCTGGCCGCTTTCCGCCATGAACTCGGCCTCGACCGGCCGGCCTATGTGCGCTACTTCGAATGGTTCTTTCACGCCATTCGCGGCGACTTCGGCGTGGCGCTGACAAACAAGCGCGACATCCTGACCTCGATCACGCCGAAATTCGAGAACACGATCTTTCTTGCCGGCTACGCAGCACTGATCGCGGTGCCGCTGGCCGTGGGCCTGGGCATCGTCGCCGCGATCAACGAAGGCAAGTGGATCGACCGCGTCGTGAACATCATCTCGCTGGCGGCGATCTCCGTGCCGGAATTCTTCATCGGCTATCTGCTGATCTTCTTCTTCGCCGTCCAGCTCGGCTGGTTCCCCTCGCTTTCCACCGTGTTCCAGGACATGGGTTTCGCCGAGCGCATTCATGTGGTCGCGTTGCCGGCCGTCACGCTCACCATGCTGGTGACCGCGCATATGCTGCGCATGACCCGATCCTCGGTGCTGTCGATCATGTCGCAGCCCTATATCGAAATGGCCTTCCTGAAGGGCCTGACCCGCAGCCGGGTTATCTTCGTCCACGCGCTGCCCAATGCGGCGGCGCCGATCATCACCGTCATTGCCCTCAATCTGGCCTATCTCATCGTCGGCGTGGTGGTGATCGAGACGGTTTTCGTCTATCCTGGCATCGGCCAGTTCATGGTCGATGGCGTGACCAAGCGCGACCTGCCGGTGATCCAGGCCTGCGGCCTGGTCTTTGCCGCCGCGTTCATCACGCTGAACACGACGGCCGACGTTCTCAGCATCCTCGTCAACCCGCGGCTTCGGAAGCCGCGCTAGAGAGGGGGCGGGGAATGAAATTCTTCGGGCACAAGCCGACGGTCACCGCCTGGGTCGGGATGTTCATCGTCAGCGTTTTCGTTTTTGTGGCGATTTTCGCACCCTGGATTGCGCCCTATAGCGAGTCCGATTCCGTCTCCGAGACCTGGGATCCGCCTTCCTGGCAGTTCTGGCTCGGCACCGACAATATCGGCCGCGACCTGCTTTCCCGCGTGATGTTCGGCGCCAGGACCACCATCGGCGTGGCGCTGATGACCACCATCCTCTCCTTCCTGCTCGGCACCACCATGGGCATTTGGGCGGCGGTCGGCGGCAAGGTCGTCGACCAGGTGCTCTCGCGCATCGTCGACGTCATGCTCTCGATCCCGCTGCTGGTCTTCGCCCTGATCGTGCTCTCGATGTTCGGCTCGTCGCTCCCGGCGCTGATCCTGACCATCGCCGTGCTGGATTCGACCCGCGTATTCCGTCTGGCGCGTGCGGTGGCGACGAACCTCGTGGTGCTGGAGTATGTCGAAGCGGCGACGCTGCGCGGCGAGGGCATCTGGTGGATCATCCGCCGCGAGATCCTGCCCAACGCCCTGCCGCCGATGATCTCGGAGTTCGGCCTGCGTTTCTGTTTCAATTTCCTCTTCGTGGCCAGCCTGAGCTTTCTCGGCCTCGGCATCCAGCCGCCGCTGGCCGATTGGGGCGGCATGGTGCGTGACAACGGCCGCGCCATCAGCTTTGGCCTGACGGCGCCGCTCTGGCCCGCCATGGCAATCGCGATGATGACCATCGGCGTCAATCTGATCGTCGACTGGATCCTCTCCATCAATGCGCGCCCCTCCGGCGCCTCGGCGGAGCTCTAGGACATGGCAGTCGAAAGCGTCCTCAAGATCGAGAATTTGCGCATCGAGTCCGTGGCCGGCCATGTGCTGGTCGACAACGTCTCGCTCGAGCTGAAGCGCGGCGAGGTGCTGGGCCTGATCGGCGAAAGCGGCGCCGGCAAATCCACCATCGGACTCGCTTCCATGGTCTATGCCCGGGCCGGCTGCAAAATCACCGGCGGCAAGGTCATCGTCGACGGCGAAAGCGCGCGCGATCTTTCCGTCGACGGCCGGCGCGAACTGCGCGGCCGTCGGATCGCCTATATCGCCCAGAGTGCGGCCGCCTCGTTCAATCCGGCCCATCGCATCATCAGTCAGGTCTGCGAGATGCCGATCAAGCACGGCATCATGACCAAACCGGAGGCGAAAGCCTGGGCGATCGAGCTGTTCAAGGCGCTGGACCTACCGAATCCCGAAAAGTTCGGCGAGCGTTATCCCCACCAGGTCTCCGGCGGGCAGCTGCAACGCGCCATGACCGCCATGGCCATGTCCTGCCGTCCCGACATTCTTGTCTTCGACGAGCCGACCACGGCACTCGACGTAACCACCCAGATCGAGGTGCTGGCCCTCATTCGGCGTCTGATCCATCAGTACCAGACGGCGGCGCTTTATATCAGCCACGACCTCGCCGTCGTCGCCCAGGTCGCCGACCGCATCATGGTGCTGCGCGGCGGCAAGATGGTGGAACTTGGCGCGACCGAACAGATCCTGCAGGCGCCCAAGACCGAGTATGCCCGTGCCCTGGTCGCCGAACGCAAGGAAGCCGACAAGCTGAACGTGCTGGAGGAGATTGACGAGGGCAAGTCGCTGCTCCTGGTCAAGGATGCCATCGGCGCCTATGAGAACTTCATCGCCGTCAAGAACATCTCGATCTCGGTGGCCAAGGGCGAAACCGTTGCCGTGGTGGGCGAATCCGGATCGGGGAAAAGCTCGTTGGCGCGCCTGATCCTGGGCCTGCTGGCGCGCAAATCGGGTTCGGTGAAGTTCAACGGCCGCGAATTGCCGCCGGCGCTCAAGGATCGCAGCAAGGACGATCTCCGCCGCATCCAGTTCATCTATCAGCAGCCCGACGTGGCGCTGAATCCGCGCCAGAAGGTGGGCGAAATCATCGGCCGGCCGGTGGCGCTTTATTTCGGCCGTTCGCCTTCGGAAGTGAAGCGCCGGGTCGCCGAGCTGCTGGAGCAGGTGGGCCTGCCGCTCGATTACGCCAATCGTCTGTCGACCGCGCTCTCCGGCGGCCAGAAACAGCGCGTCTCGATCGCCCGCGCACTTGCCGCCGAACCGGATCTCATCATCTGCGATGAACCCACCTCGGCGCTTGATCAACTCGTGGCCGACGGCGTGCTGAAGCTGTTGAAGGGACTCCAGGACGAACTAGGGGTTGCTTACCTGTTCATCACTCATGATCTCGGCATCGTGCGCCGTATCGCCCACCGCACGGCCGTCATGCTGCGCGGCGAGATCGTCGCCCAGGGGTTGACGCCGGAAATCTTCGCACCGCCCTTCCATCCCTATACCGAGAAGCTGATTTCCTCGGTCCCGGAGATGCGCAAGGAATGGCTGGATGGGGTGCTGCGCGCCCGCCTCAATTCCGAGGCCGTGGCCGAATCGCGGACCTCGCCCAGCGTTTGATCCGGATTTAGACTGCCCTGATGGAAAAGGCAGTCACCGCGACATGATGGCGAACGCGGACCCGCGCGCGCGTTTCGATCTCCAGATGATCCAGGTTCAGGCCGAAAGCCAGCGTCTGAATGCCGGCCGCACGCCGCCTGCCGCCGATGACGTGGCCGCCCAGCGCGCGGCCTATGCCCATGAGCGCGCCTTCTGGAATGCGATCAAACCGCCGCTCGCGGCCGTGGAGACCCTCAGCCTGCCCGGCCCCGGCGGGCCGCTTGCCTGCCGTCTCTATCGGCCTGCCTTGGCGCGTAGCTTGCCGGCGCTGCTCTATTTCCATGGCGGCGGCTGGGTGGTGGGCAGCCTCGATACCCATGATCGCATCATGCGTCTGTTGGCGGAGAAGTCGGGCGCGATCGTGCTGGGCGTCGATTACCGCCTGGCGCCGGAACATAAATTTCCCGCCGCCCATGACGATGCGCTGGCGGCCTTGCTCCGGACGCTGCGGCATGGCCGCGATTGGGGCATCGATGCTGCGCGCCTGGCGGTGGGCGGGGATTCCGCCGGTGCCAATCTGGCATTGGCGGCCTGCCTCGGCCTCGAACCGGCGGCGCGTGGGGCACTGCGCCTGCTTCTTCTGTTTTATGGCTGCTTCGGGCTTCGGGCTTCCAAGTCGATCCGCGCCTGCAACGATGCCGCCTATGGCCTGACCGGGGCGGATATGGAGCGCTATCGCGGCCATCTGATGCGCTCCTCCGCCGATCTCGACGATCCACGCCTGAACAATCTTGCCGCCGAGCTTGCGGGTATGCCGCCGGCCTTCCTCGCCGCGGCCGAGCTCGATTGCCTGCTGGACGATAGCCGCGCCATGGCGGCGCGGATGGCCACCGCCGGGGTGAAGCACAAACTCACCATCTATCCCGGCGTGCTGCATGGCTTTCTGCATTACAGCCGCATGCTGGACACGGCGATGCGCGCTTTGGATGAGAGTGCGGCGGCGCTCAAACAGGCCTTCGCCTAACCATCGCCGGGCTATACTCGGTCCATGACGGACGTACTCACCCTCGAAGGACTGATCGCCCGGATTCCCGATGGCGCGCATATCGCCATTCCGCCGGATTACAGCTTCGTCGCCATGGCGGCAACGCGGGCGCTCATCCGCCGCAAGGCCCGCGGACTTCGCCTGCTGGGCGTACCGACCACCGGGCTGCAGGCCGACCTGCTGATTGGCGCCGGCTGTGTCGCGGAGATCGAGGCCGCCGGCGTCGCTCTCGGCGAGGCGGGCCTGGCACCCCGCTTCAGCGCCGCGGCACGGGCCGGCACCATCACGATGCGCGATACCACCTGCCCGGCGGTGCATGCCGCCCTCCAGGCAGCCGAGAAGGGGATTCCCTTCATGGCGCTGCGCGGCATCCTGGGCAGCGACCTGGTGAGCCGGCGCGGCGACTGGCGCCAGATCGACAATCCCTTCGGCGCGGATGAAGTGGCCACCGACCCGATCCTGCTGCTGCCGGCCATCGCCCCGGAGATCGCGCTGTTTCATTCGCCGGCGGCCGATCGCGACGGCAATGTGTGGATCGGCCGGCGGCGCGAACTCGTCACCATGGCCCATGCCGCGCGCCTCACCCTGGTGACGGTGGAGAAAATCGTCGAGGAGAGCCTGTTGGCCAGCGAAGCGAGTGCCGCCGGCACGCTGCCCGCCCTCTATGTGTCGGCAATCGCCGAAGCACCGCATGGCAGCTGGCCGCTGGGGCTGGGCGATGATTACGCCGCCGACGGCGCGCATCTGGTTGCCTATGCCGAGGCCGCGCGCAGCGACGATGGCTTCCGCGGATATCTCGAGGAATTCGTTTTGCCTCATGTCTATTAGGGCCCATGTCTATTAGGGCGAACGCTTATACGCCTGCGGAACTGATGATCGCGCTGCTCTCGCGCGAGGTGATGGGCCTGGGGCACGTCGTGGTGGGGGCGCTTTCGCCGCTGCCTGCCGCGGCCGCCTTGCTGGCCCAGGCGAGCGGGCCGACGCGCGCGACCATCCTGGGCAGCAAACGCTATAACAGCTTCACCGAAGGCGCGCGCGAGCTGTTCGATTGCGCCGCCGAGGGCCGCATCGATGCCTTCTTCCTCAGCGGTGGCCAGATCGACGGATCGGCCAACATCAATCTCGTGGGTATCGGCGATCCGGCCCAGCCCAAGGTGCGGTTTCCCGGTTCCTTCGGCTCGGCCTATCTCTATTTCCTGGTACCCAGGATCGTGCTGTTCCGCGAGGAGCACAGCCAGCGCAGCCTGGTACCGAAGGTTGATTTCATCAGCGCGCCGGGGGTGAGTCCGCCGAACGTCTATCGCCGCGGCGGACCGAAGGTGCTGGTGACGAGCCTCGCCCGATTCAGTTTCGATCGGCGCTTTCGCCTGGAATCGATTCATCCAGGACACGATCTGGCGGAGATCGAAGCGGCAACTGGTTTCGATTTCGACCGCGCCGATCCTGTGGTTGAAACCGGGGTGCCGACGAAGAATGAACTGGCGTTGATCCGCGGCCGCATCCGTGAGGAACTGGCGGAGGCCTATCCAATCTTCGCGGCAGGGATATAAGAAGGAGAACCGAGACTAGCCCGGCTTCTTCAACGCCGCTTCCGCCGCATCGGCCGCGGCGATGCCGCTGAGATAGCCGCCATGGCACGTCGAAAAGAAATCCGGCGAGCAGGCTTCGCCGGCAAAGAACAGCCGGCCTTCCAGGGGTGAAGCGAGGTCGGCGCGGCGATGGCCATGGCCCGGCAGGGCCGCCGAATAGCTGCCCCGTGAATCGGGATCGAGGAACCAGGCGGTGGAGAGCGGATCGCTCAGATGCTGCATGACCTTGCTGCCGAAGGCGTTGACCAGCTCGGCGCGGGCGGCCTCCACCATCGTGCCTTGTTCTTCCAACTCGCGGGCGAAGCGGCCGCCGAAATAGCAGCTCACGATGTCGCGGCCGAAGGGCCTGATCTGAAGGCTGCTGGTGCGCGACGTATCGTGCCGTCCGCGCACGAAGCTGTCGACGGGCATGCCGAACGGATCGCCGGTCAGTCGAAAGATGACCTTGTCGGCGATACCCAGCGGCAGATGTTCGATGGCGTTTCGTTTTTCCGCCGGCAAGGCCGGGGAAAATCGGACGCGGTCCTCCGCCATTACCGTTGTCGGCAATGCTACGACCGCCGCCCGTGCTCTGATCTTGCCTTTGGTCGTCTCGACCGACACGCCGGGGCCTGACCAGTCGATGGCGCTGGCGCGGGTGGCGAGCTTGACCGGAACGCCCGCACCATAGGCCTGCACCAGCGCGCCATAGCCTTCCTTGACCGGCCAGTTATGGCCCGTGTCGCGGTAACGCACCGCATCGATGGTGGAGACCTGGTCGGGATCGGCGCCATAGATCCAGGTGATCACCGCATCCAGCAGCGGCCGGCCAGGCGCATCCGGCAATACGGCGCTCGCCGCGATATCCTCACCGGCCTCGCCCGCGGCATAGAGGGCGTCGAGGCCCTCGGAAATCGTCCTCTCGATGGCAGTACGTTCGGCTTCCGACAACTGGCCGATGCGCCGGCGCCCGCCCCAGGCGGGCTCGCTGCGCTCGACATGGAAACCCAGCTCATCGGCGATCGCCAGGTAGGGATTGATATCGGCGCTGTGCAACCAGGCGCAGCCGAGATCGACCGGCACGCCATAATGCTGCGTATCGGTAAAGGCGCGTCCGCCGGTGCGCTTGCGCGCTTCGATCACCTGCACGGCGAAGCCGCGGGCAATCAGGTTTTTTGCGGCGGCAAGCCCGGCAGCGCCTGCACCGATGACGATTACATCAGGATCAGACATGGCAAAGCACTTTGCCTGAGGCTACGCGGCTGGGCTAGCGTCTGATCGCCTCAAGTTAAATCAACTTGAGGCGTGAATCAGCCGCTACTCAAATAACTTAGAGCAAGACCGGATCAGGTTGCTTCAACCTGAGCCGGTCTTGCTCTAGTCTTTGCCCATGCGCAAAAATCGTAATCTGCCCCAAGGCGATATCCGCCGCCTCGAAATCGACAGCAAGGCACTCGCCGGTAACCTGCTGGGCGATCCATCACGGCGCGATCTTTATGTCTATCTGCCGCCGGGATTCAAAGCGGGCGATCATCCGCCGCTGCTGGTCGACCTGGTCGGGTTCACCGGCTCGGGGCAATCGCATATCAGCTGGAAGAATTTC
>DASXQK010000427.1:0-6383 GCA_036493015.1 Dongiaceae bacterium
CCGGTGACGCGCAGCGGCCTACCCATCCTGCCGGCATCGCGCACCAGCCCCGCGACCGCGGCTTCGTCCACGGCATTCGCCACCCGCTGCGGGTGGCAGCGCACGCCACCCGACCAGTTGCGCCACTCGGCCATAGTCTGCGGCTTATTTGGCCGCAGCGACGATCGAATCGCGCAGGATGTCGACGATGCGGTCCAGCGTTTCCACCGGCGTCGAGAGCGGTGGGGCAATGCAGATCGTGTCGCCGATGGCGGGGTTCGCGGCGCCGCCGCGCAGCCGGGTGAACAGGCCGCGGGAAAGCGCTTCCTTGGCGACCTTGCCGCCAAGGCCGAGGGCCGGCGCCTTGGTCTGCTTGTTCTCCACCAGCTCCACGGCGCACATCATGCCAAGCCCGCGCACATCGCCGACATTGGCGAGATTGGAGAGGCTCTGAAGGCCAGCCAGCAGCCGCCGGCCCATGAGGGCAGAGCGCTCCACCAGCTTCTCTTCCTCCATCAGCTCGATATTGCGCAGGCCGACGGCGCAGCAGGCCGGATGACCGGAATATGTCGCGGCATGCATGAACTTCTGGTCCGCCGGCGCCTCCAGCATCGTCTGATGCACCTTCTTGGAGATGATGACGCCACCCAGCGGCAGATAGGCGCTGGTCACGCCCTTGGCGAAGGAGACGAGGTCGGGCTCCACGCCCCAGTGACCCATGGCGAACCATTTACCGGTGCGCCCGAAGCCGGTGATGATCTCGTCGGCGATCAGCAGGATGTTATGGCGATCGCAGATCTCGCGGATGCGCGGGAAATATGTCTCGGGCGGCACGATCACGCCGCCGGCACCCATCACCGGCTCGGCGATGATGGCGGCAACCGTGTCCGGGCCTTCGCGCAGGACGGCCTGTTCGAAGGCATCCGCCGCTCCAATACCCGGATCCTCATTGCCTTCCCAGCGATAGGGGTAGGGCGCCACTGTCTGCATGAAGTTCGGCACCAGCGGCCCGAACATCTTGTGATAGGCCGCCATGCCTGTCGCGCTCATCGCCGCCATAGTGACGCCGTGATAGGCGTGGGTGCGCGAAAAGATCTTCACCTTCTCGTGCTTGCCCTTCAGCTTCCAGTAATAGCGGGCGATCTTGAAGGCGGACTCGTTCGATTCCGCGCCGGCCGTCGTGAAATAAACCGCCGAGCTGTTGGAATAGGCGAGCTTGACCAGTTTTTCCGCCAGGCGGACCGAGGGGATGTTGGTGGCGCCGGCATAGGCGGATGCAAAGGCGAGCTTCGCCATCTGTTTGCCGGCGGCGTCCGCGAGCTCCTGGCGGCCATGGCCCGCATTGACGTTCCACAAGCTCGACAGCCCGTCGATGTACTTCCTGCCGTCGATGTCGATCAGCATCTCGCCGCGGCCTTCCACCAGCACCATGGGCGTCTCATGGTCCTTGGCGAAGTGCAGGGGATGGATCAGGAAGCGGTGATCGATGTCGATAACGGCGCGGGCTGATTCCATGAGAAGAACTCCTTGCTGGCCCCTAGAATTACGGCCGACAGTCTAGGGGCGGCCCCAGACTCGCGGCCATGAAAATCCGACAGCACAGGGATGCATGCCGCCTTTGCGGCAGCCCGGATTCCCATGTTTCTCAAGACAGCGGGCAGTCTAAGCTAGGGTCATCGAATTGTCGCAGAATTAACCGCGGCAGCCAGCGTTTCCGGCCAGGAGGATCAGATGGATACCAGGCTTCTCATCGGCGGCAAGTTCGAGGATGGCGAGGGCGATAGCGAAACCATCCTGAACCCCGCGACCGGCGAGACGCTTCTCAAGCTGCCCTCGGCCTCCGCCGACCAGATCAACCGGGCGGTGGCCGCCGCGGTGCGCGCCTTTCCCGCATGGTCGGCCACCACGCCGGGCTCGCGCTCGGTCATGCTGTTGAAGCTCGCCGACAAGCTGGAGGCACAACAAGAGGAATTCGCCCGGCTGGAAAGCCAGAACTGCGGCAAGCCCTATGCCAAGGTGCTGGCGGACGAAATCCCGGCCATCGTCGATTGCTTCCGCTTCTTCGCCGGTGCGGCCCGCTGCATGACCGCGGCTGCCGCCGGCGAGTACATCGCCGGATTCACCAGCATGATCCGGCGCGATGCCATCGGCATCGTCGCCTCCATCGCGCCCTGGAATTATCCCCTGCTGATCCTGTCATGGAAGGTGGCCCCGGCGCTGGCCGGCGGGAACTGCGTTGTGCTGAAGCCCTCCGAACAAACGCCGCTGACGGCCCTCAAGCTCGCCACCCTGATCGCCGAGATTTTCCCACCCGGCGTTTTTAACGTGGTGACGGGCCGCGGCGACAATGTCGGCTCTCCGCTGGTGAACCACCCCGACGTGCATATGATCTCGCTCACCGGCGACATCGGTACCGGCCGCAAGATGCTGCAGGCGGCGACGGCCACCTTGAAGCGCACGCATCTGGAACTGGGTGGCAAGGCGCCGGTCATCGTCTTCGACGATGCCGATATTGCTTCCGTAGTCGAGGGCGTGCGTGTCTTCGGCTATTACAACGCCGGACAGGATTGCACGGCCGCATGCCGCATCTATGCCGGCAAGAAAATCTATGACCGGCTTGCCGCCGATCTCGCCAGTGCCGTCTCGAGCATCAAATACGGTACGCAGGATCAGCCGGATGTGGAGATCGGCCCGCTGATCAGCGAACGCCAGCGCGAGCGCGTCTCAGGTTTCGTCGAGCGGGCTCGCGCGGTCAAGAACATCGAGATTGCCGCCGGCGGCAAGAAGGGCGAGGGCGGTGGATTCTTTTATCAACCGACGCTGATTACTGGTGCCCTGCAAAGCGACGAGATCGTGCAGAAGGAGGTCTTCGGCCCGGTCGTCTCCATGACGCGCTTCGATGAGCCGGATGAGGCAGTGAACTGGGCGAATAATTCGCCCTATGGTCTCGCCTCATCGGTCTGGACGACCGATATCGGCAAGGCCATGTCCGTGGCGGCCCGGCTGCAATATGGCTGCACCTGGGTGAACACGCATTTCGTGCTGGCCAATGAGATGCCCCATGGCGGCGTGAAGCAGTCCGGCTACGGCAAGGACATGTCGATGCTAGGCCTCGAAGATTACACCATCGGCCGTCACGTCATGGTGAAGCTGTGAGCGGTGTTGTCTACGAGATCTTTCCCGCCATCGCCATCGCGCGTGTCGGCAACGCGCCCGACGCCTTCTACATCGGACCGGAGGAAGCCTGCGGCCTGCCGACCCGGCCCGACGGCCAGCCTTTCACCGACAAGGATTTCCGCGATCCCGCAGGCCGCCTCCAGCGCCAGGCGGCGCGGTTCCGTATCTGGCGGCTTGAACCCGGCAAGCCCGCGGAGGAGGTGACCCTCGATACGGCCGGTGTAAAAGACATCCGCTGGACGGCGCATCTCGCGAACAAGAAGGCGAGCTGGTACTGCTTCCAGACGATCAAGGGCGAGCATGGCTATGCTGCCAACCATCCGCTGCGCAATGCGGATGTGGCGGGTGAGGCGGCGCGCCGGCAGCTGATCATCGATCCGGGCCCACGCAGCATCGCCGGACGCAGTGCAGCACCAGAAGATTTTTCGCGCTCGACAATTCCCGCGGGCTACGTGGGCGGAAATTTTCCCCCATCGACCACCAAGCCGCAGGCGATCGACACGCTGGGTTCCCTGCGCACGGACGCGAGCGGGCGGCTTCTCCTGCTTGGGGGTTCGGGGTGCAGCGGCGCAAACAAGGAGCCGACCCTCAAGCACTACGCCAATAATGATGGCTGGTGGGATGACACGTCGGACGGGCCGGTGCGCGCCACCATTACGCTCGCCAGCGGCGAGAGAATCGAGGCGAAGCCTGCCTGGGTGCTGGTGGGGCCGCCGGCTTATGCGCCGCAGGTCGGCAATCTGGTCAGCCTGGACGATCTCGTTTTCGATACGGCGATACGCCATCTGGATGCGCGGCCGGATATCTACGAGCATGGTTTCTGGAAGTCGGGGCCTGGCGGTTATCGCCCGAAATTCATCAGCGAGATCCAGCCGATCCTGGATCATGCTGAAGCTTTTCCCGCCGTCACCGACATTCCAGCGGGGCCGCATAGTTTCGATCTGAAGCAACTTGCCGACCCCGGCCCGGCCAGCGCCGATCTGCGCAAATTCTATTTCGACATCCTGCGCGGGCCGGGCGAGGAGAATGCGCTCGATAGCCACGTCCCCAATGTCAGCATGATGCCCCTGCTGCTGGGGGACGATGCCGTCGGTGCCGAGCATGACGCCGGCCTACCGCTGACAACGGCAAAGTATCTGAGCCTGACGGCCACGCAGCATTTCTTGCTGCAGCAATGGGCGTCGGGGTATTTCGATCCCGGCGAAAATCCGAAAGGTCATGCGGGCGAGGCGTTGACCCGCGCCGTGCTGGCCAATTGCGTCGGCGGTCCGCTCTCGCCCGGAATCGAGACCGGCTGGATCGCGCGCAACCCGGCAATCTATGAGGCGCCGTACCGCATCCGCGTCAAGCCTGCTTCCGGCGGCGCGCTCAGCCTCGGCTTCGATCCAGCGCTGGGAATGGAGCCGGGTGACATGAGCCGCTACATGGCGCTGCCCTGGCAGGCGGATTTCAACGAATGTGCAACCCAGCGCATCCAGGGCCGCGTCTTGTGGTGGTGGCCGGCGCAGCGGCCCATCGCCGTTTTCCCGTTCGACGAGGCAACAGGGCAGCCAGGCCCGCAAGTGCCATGGATCGGCAGCGGTGGCGATCCCGGCGCACGCGGCTTTTTCTGCTTTCCCGACCATATGGAAATGCAACGGCATTGGGACAAACTCGGCTTCGTCTTCGACAAGGGAAAGAAAGGCGCTACGCAATTCGTCGAGGTTTCGCGTCGACTCCCGCCCCGTCCGGCCGCCGAGCCTAAATGATGCCGGGCTGCACGGATGTGCTGATCCTCGGTGCCGGCCCGGCCGGCGCCGCGCTGGCGCTCGCCCTCAAGCGCGCCGGGGTCGAGGGCGTTGGGATGATCGATGCACCGGTGCAGCGCCCGATGCACATCGGCGAAGCCGCAGCACCCGGACTGGGCGCCTTGCTTGCGCAACTCAACCTCGATGATGGGCTGGAGGCGCGGGGTCATAGGCCCTGCCATGGCAATCGCAGTCTGTGGGGCGACGCCACGCACAACATCACTGACTTTATGATGCGGGCTCTGGGGCCTGGCTGGCATCTCGATCGTGGTGCGTTCGACGCCTGGCTTCTGGACGAGGCGCAGGGGGCCGGCGCCGAACTGTTTTCCCCGGCGCGCCTTGAGGCGGCAGAGTGGGAAGCCAACCGCTGGCGGGTACGCCTGCGCTGTGATGACCGGACGTTCTCGCTGCATGCACGCTGGATCGTCGATGCCACCGGCCGGCCGGCTGTATTTGCCCGGCGCAATGGGGCGGCTCTGCATCGCCTCGACCGGCTAATCGCACTTGCCGTGCTGGGCGAGCCGGCTGAGGAGGCGGGCTTCGATTCATATTCGCAGATCGAGGCGAGCGAAACCGGCTGGTGGTATGCGGCACGGCTGCCCGGCGGCAAGATGATGGTTTCGCTGATGACCGACAACGATATCGCCAGGGCGAATGGTCTCTTCTCGGCTGACGAGTTTGCCACGGCGTGGCGCGCGACGCGCGAAATCTTACGCCTTGCCAAACCGGCGGCCAACCTTCCGACCGCTTTTTCTGCGGGTACGCAATTCATCGACCAGGCGATCGCGCCGGGCTGGCTCGCTCTGGGCGATGCGCTGATGGCTTTCGATCCGCTATCCGCCTCTGGCATCACCGGGGCGATCGAGGATGCGATCGCTGCCGGTGAATTGCTGGTTCACCTGCTCGACGAACCGGACGAGAGGGAATCAGCCAACCTTCGCCACGCCTATGCCGCGCGCGCCAATGCCGGGCTTTCCCGGTTCATGAGCGAGCATCGCGCCATCTACGCCGCGGAACGGCGCTGGCCGGAAAGTCCCTTCTGGCAGCGCCGATCGGCTGCCTACACCGCGCGCCCGGCCAGCATTCCTTCATAGACGGCCTCTTCCGCCGAGCGCGGCGACAGGCAATCGCCGGCCAGGTGGACCGGTATATTCAACGGCGCCAGCTCCATCTCCAGCGCTGTCTCCGGCGTATGGCCCAGCGCCAGCACGACCGTATCCACATCGGACATCACGATGGGTTCGCCCGAGACGATGTGGCTGAAATAGGCGCTGTCCCGGTCGGCACCAAAGAGACGGGCATAGGGGATCACTTCGACGCCGAGCTTGTGCAGCTTCGCCGCCCAATGATCGCGCAGATACATTTGCAGATTTTGCCCGGCATGGGTTCCGTTTACCGCCAGCCGCACATGGTGGCCATCCTTCGCCAGTTTCTCCGCCA
>DASXQK010000428.1:0-5176 GCA_036493015.1 Dongiaceae bacterium
CAGATCGTCGGATGGGGAAGCGCAATGCTCGCATCGCCTACGGATTTGTCGTCGACAAGGATTTCGACGCGATCGATGGGCTCGTGCCTTGCCAGCGCCCAGCCCTCGACAAGGCCGGTTTCGCGATCGAGAAGACCGCCACGAGGCATGTCCAGGCCGCCGGCAACTTCCTCGCCGGGGGCAAAGGTGACGTTTCGCGGAAATATAAGCGCCAGCAGGACATGGAGCGGGGGAAGCTTGCGAAGGAACGCGACCAGGCCCCGGCGCCGGATAATGCCGCGCGCCACGTTGAGCGCCACTTTGACCGACAAGCTGACGGTGCCTAGCATGAAACCCGACACGCCATCGCGGCAGCGTCCCCTCGCGCCAGATTGTGATTTACCCGCCCCGGCGGGATGGTAGTTTGCAACCGGCGAGAGCGCCACTACAGTCGGCGCCGGCTCGCCTTGTTTTCCCTTCGCTGAGCCCGCCCTTGTCAATCTTGAGGCAGCGTACGCCGATCCCCTTCATCTCATGGCCATGATTCCCGTTACACAGCCGCTGGTCGGTGAGGACGAGGCCGAAGCGGCGCGCGCCGTCCTGCTCTCGGGCTGGCTCGCCCAAGGCCCCGAGGTCGAGGCCTTCGAGCGTGAATTCGCGACCTTCGTCGGCGCAGCCCATGCCTGCGCGGTCAGCAACTGCTCCGTGGGTCTTGGCCTGGCGCTTCAGGCCGTGGGCGTCGGCCCGGGCGATGAGGTGGTCACCGTCAGCCTGTCCTTCATCGCCGGCGCCAACTACATACGCGCGCGGGGTGCCGAGCCCGTCTTTGTCGATGTAACGCCAACGACGCTTAACCTCGATCCCGCCAAGCTCGAAAGCGCCATCACGCCGCGCACCAAAGCCATCCTCTGCGCCCATCAGATCGGGATGCCCTGCGATCTCGGCGCCATTCTTGCCATTGCCCGCGCCCATGGCATTCCGATGATCGAAGATGCGGCCTGTGCCGCCGGCTCCGAGATCCTGATCGATGGCGATTGGCAGCGCATCGGCAGGCCCCATGGGGACATCGCCTGCTTTTCCTTTCATCCGACCAAGATCATGACGACGGGCGAAGGCGGGATGCTGACCACGAACAATGCCGAGCATGACCGGATGTTCCGGCGTTGGCGCCAGCATGGGATGGATGTACCCGCCGATGTGCGCCACAACGCCAAGGGCGTGATCTTCGAGCGCTATGCCGTCGAAGGCTATAATTACCGCATGACGGATCTGCAGGGCGCCATCGGCCGCCGCCAATTGACGCGCCTGCCGTATATCGTCAAGCGCCGGCGCGATCTTGCCGCACGCTATCGCGAGCTGCTCGCCGATCTCGCCGGCCTCGGCTTGCCCGCTGAACCAAACTGGGCGCGGTCGAACTGGCAAAGATTTTGCGTTCGCCTGCCCGATCGCCTCGATCAGCGCATGGCAATGCAGGCATTGCGCGACAGGGGCGTTGCGACCAGCCGCGGCGTCATGTGCGCGCATCTTGAGCCGCCTTATGCCAATTCGATCCACCGGCCCTTGCCGTGGTCCGAGGCCGGACAAGGCCGCTGCCTGCTAATCCCCCTCTATGCGCAGATGACAGACGAAGAACAGGATCGTGTCGCCGCAGCCTTGCGCGATGTTTGCCGGGAATGAGCCGGATCGAAGTCGCGGTCACCTGCTACAACTACGCCCACTTCCTGCGCCAATGCGTCGAAAGCGTCCTTACCCAATCGCACCGCGATTGCCGGATTCTCATCATCGACGACGCCTCGACGGACGATACCCACCTCGTAGCGGCCGTCCTCGCCACCGAAGACGAACGGGTGGCTGTGCTGCGTCACCCGGTCAACCTCGGGCATGTCGCTACTTACAATGAAGCGATCGGACTGGCCGAGGGCGACTATTTCCTGCTCCTCTCCGCGGATGATTTCCTGCTGCCGGGCGCAATCGAACGCGCTCTCGGGGTGCTGGACCGCCAGAGCGATATCGGACTGGTGATCGGCAACTGCCTTCGCCATGAACCGCCGGTACGCGGGGTCGATCTGGCGCAGCGGCGATCCCCCGATGCCGCCATTCTCGACCCGGCCGCCTTCATCTGGGGCCTTGTACGCGACAACTGGGTGGCGACCGCAGCGGCTATCACCCGGACAACGGTGCAGAAGAAGCTCGGCGGCTATCTTCCAGCCCTGCCGCATTCAGGCGATCTGGAGATGTGGCTGCGCTTTGCCCTTCGCAGCCGTGTCGCTTATCTGGATGTGCCGCAGGCGGTCTATCGCCTGCATGAGAAAAATATGTCCCTCGGCTATAGCGGGCTCGACGACTTCACGCAGCGCAACGCGGCTATTCTGATGCATCTCGGCGCGATACGGGCCCTGCCGCACCACGGCAAATCCCTGGAGCGGCGAATTCGCCTGCGGCTGCTGACTCTCTGCATTCTTCGCGCTGGCCTGGCCGTGACCCGAGGCCAGCCCGGCCGGGCCCGCTCCCTGCTCGCGCGCGCGATGGCTCTTGCTTGCGGGACGGGGTCCGGCTCTGCCATCGATACCGATCCCGGCCACTGAAGGGGACAGCATCATGCCGATCGATCCAAGCGCCGAGATTGCTCCTGACGCCGTCATCCGGCAGCCCGCTTTGGTGAACCTCTATGGCTGCCGCGTCGGGGCCAGGACGCGCATCGGTGCCTTCGTGGAAATCCAGAAGGGCGCCATCATCGGCGAGCGCTGCAAGATTTCCTCCCACAGTTTTATCTGCGAGGGCGTGCTCATCGAGGATGAAGTCTTCATCGGCCACGGCGTGATGTTCATCAATGATCGCTACCCGCGGGCGGCGACATCCGCGGGCGAACCGAAAGGCGAGCAGGACTGGCAGCTTCAGAAGATCCAAGTAAGGCGCGGCGCCTCGATCGGCTCCAATGCCAGCATTCTTGCGGGGGTCACCATCGGGGAAAAGGCGCTTGTCGCCGCCGGTGCCGTCGTCACGGCCGATGTGGCGCCGGGAACGATTGTCGGCGGCGTGCCGGCTCGCGTTGTCGGCCGCGTCGAGGATCCGAACTAGCCTCGCTGACGCGCGGGAATACCCCAGACCTTCGCGCCCGCCGGCACATCGCGGTCGACCAGGGACATGGTGCCGATGGTGACGCCATCGCCGATGGTGACTCCCATGGCGATCACCGTTTGCGGGCCGATATAGATCCGCGATCCCAGGTGCGTGGGCGCATGGGTGACGGGTTCCTTCCCGCCCGATACGGCGCGCCGCACGGTGGTGTGGGTATAGATCTGGCTGCCGGCGCAAACATCGACATGATCGCCGATGGTGAGGCCGCCCGAGCCATCGAGAATCACATTCGGCCCGATCCAGCAATGCTTGCCGACAGTGACGTCGCCCAGGACCAGCACATTGTCGTAGCAGGATGAACCTTCGCCGAAACCGAGATTGCGGGCTGTCTCCCAGCGGTCGCTCAACAGATCGCCGGTCGAGACATGGCGGCGGTACTTCTCCTGCATCTCGCGCCGGAGCTTGGCCAGTAGCGCTCGAATGTCCGCGAGAAGGTCCATGGTGCCTACATCGTCAAAGGCAACAAATCCGGCGCCCGCCGGACTGTTTGTGTTGCCGTCTGACGGGTGAGCCCGGCGGCGAGCGCGCCGAGGCCGACAAAACGGTGGCCGCTGTCCAGCACCGCCGTGATCGCCTCGATAAGGAAACAGCGGGCGCCGGCGCCTTGATGCCTGAGACGTGCCGCCTGTTCGCCCGTCAGTGATTTTATCAGCTGCTTGTGGCGCTGATAGAATGCCGCATCGGGCGCGTTGAGCGCGACGAAGAAGGGGTGGAAGTTCAGGATCTTAAGCCCGGGCGCCAGGAACCCGTCTCGGTAGGTCTCGAAAGACCAGTCGCCGCCTTCCATCCAATGGATATCGTCCTCGAAGAAGACCGGCAGGCGCACAACGCCACCAGGCATGATCTCGGGCGCGATCCCCGGCGCCAGATGGCGGCAGAGGTTGCTGTCGATCGTCAGCCCACGCGCCGCAATCAGGGACGATATTTCCGGCGAGCCGATATAGCGGTGGGCCCGCATGGCAATCGCTTTCGGCGCCAGGCGCTGGACAAAATCCAGCACCGAGGCAGGGTCCTTGCCATGATCGGATCCGGGGAGAAAATTAGGGTGGATGCCAAGGTCCGCCAAGCCAGATGCCGCGGCACGCCGGACGACCGCGCTATCATGGGTGACGAACATGGTGGGTTTGATCGAGAAGCGGCCGGCGATCTGCAGAAAATCCGCCACGCAGTCTTCCGACGCCCAATCGAGATCGGATGTGAGTACGAAGTCCAAGGTTAGCCCCCTCCCGCCGGACCTCAAGACAAACTCGCAGACCCGATCCTAGCCTCGGCCACCCGCAACCGCCAGCGAAGCCCTCTTGTGGGGCCGGCAGGCAGCAGGGCCGGCGTTGCTTTCCCTTTGACTTCGATGCTAAGCGTTGGATGCTGAGCGTCACGGGGGTTTTCCGCTCTGGAAGGCGAAACGGATTGGTCCGCACCGGTCTGATCGGCTATGGCTATTGGGGGCCTAAGCTCGCCCGCTGCATGGCGCCGGATACCGGCTGCGCGTTGGGTACCGTCTGCGACCTGTCGGCCGAACGGCTTGGCGCCGCGGCCGCCGATCACCCGCATGTCATAACACAACGCGACTGGCGCAAACTTCTCGGCGATCCGCAGATCGACGCCATCGTAATCGCGACCCCGGCCAATTCCCATCGCGATCTGGCCCTGGCAGCGCTCGATGCCGGCAAGCATGTATTAGTGGAAAAGCCGATGGCGCTTTCCAGCAGCGATGCGATGACGATGATCGCCGCGGCACACCGGCGCAACCTCGTGCTGCTTGTCGACCATACCTATGTCCACAGCCCTGCCATGCAGGCCATCCGGCGTGCATTGACGCAAGGCTCCCTCGGGCAGGTCCGCGAATACCGTTCGCTGCGCTACAACGCCGAAGGCGGCCGGCGCGATTCCGATGTGCTGTGGGATCTGGCGGCCCATGATCTCTCCATCCTTGAATTCCTGTTCCCTGGTGCTGCCCGGGCGGTTCGCGTCGGGGAGTCTTCAAGGACGGATGGAGGAGCGCCATCACGTGCCACGCTGGCGGTCTATTTCCCCGATTCCCTGGTCGCGCGAATTCGCG